>JAFAVO010000052.1 GCA_019242385.1 Gammaproteobacteria bacterium
CGTGGTGCTGGTCATGCGCATGCTGGGCGAGCTGGCCTGCTCCATGCCCGGCGGAGGGTCCTTCTACGAATATGCGCGAGAGGCCTGGCGCGACCGCCCCGGTGTGGGTCGGCTGGCAGGCTTTCTGACGGGCTGGATGTACTGGTACTTCTGGGTGATCGTGGTCGCCCTCGAAGCGGTCGCCGGGGCGAAGATCCTCGGGATGTGGTGGCCAGTGCTCGCGCCGTGGGAGTACACGCTCGCACTCATGAGCCTGTTCACCGTCGTCAACCTCCTCTCGGTGGGCGCGTAAGGCTTAGAAGAAAACTGGTTCGCTTCCATCAAGGTGGCCGCCATCGTCGCGTTCCTGTGCGCGGGCACGGTCTTCGCGCTCGGCGCCTGGCCGGGAGCTCACGGTGGCATCGCGGCGCTCACCGCGCATGGCGGCTTCATGCCCAATGGCATCGGGCCGGTACTCACCGGGGCAGTCGCCGCGACCGGCTTTTACTTCGGTGCGGAGATCGTGACCATTGCGGCGGCCGAATCGGTCGAGCCCGAGCGGGCGGTCGCGCAGGCTACCCAGTCGGTCATCTGGCGCGTGCTGGTCTTCTATATCGGCTCGATCTTCCTGGTCGTGGCCATCGTCCCATGGAACGACCCGGTGCGCATGAGCCGGCCGTACGTGAGCGTGATGGAGGCGCTGCAGATTCCAGCGGCGACCACGGTGATGAGCGTGGTCGTGCTCACCGCGGTGCTCTCGGCGCTCAACTCCGGGCTGTTTGCTGCCTCGCGCATGCTCATGGCGCTGGCCCGGCGCGGCGACGCTCCGTCGGTCTTCTCCCGGCTCGATCGCCGCGGCGTGCCGGTCGCTGCGATCCTCGCCAGCACCGCCTTCGGTTATCTGACGGTCGTCATGAGCTACGTCTCACCGGACCGCGTGTTCGCATTCCTCGTCAACTCCTACGGTACCGTCGCGATTTTCGTCTACCTGCTGATCGCTTGCGCCGAGCTCAAACTGCGCCGGCGGCTCGAGCGTGAGGCGCCCTCACGGCTGCGGGTGCGCATGTGGGGCTACCCGTGGCTCACGCGCCTCACCATCGCCGGCATGCTCGCCATCGTCGCCGCGATGGGTGTGATCCGCGAGCAGCGCGTCGCGCTGCTCTTTGGCGTGGTGAGCGCCGCCGTGCTGCTCGGCGCTTTCGTGCTGCGCCGGCGTGCTTTGTTAAGATTCACGGTCCAGCGCGAAGGTGCACTGCGATGAGCTCCGAACCTTACCTGCTCACACCCGGTCCCCTCACCACCTCACTGCGCACGCGCCAGGCGATGCTGCGCGACTGGGGCTCCTGGGACGTCGACTTCAACACCATCACCGGCCGCATCCGTGAGCGCCTGCTGCAGATCGTCTCGGCCAGCGCCACGCACGAATGCGTGCCGCTGCAGGGTAGCGGCACCTTCTCCGTGGAGGCCGCCATCGGCACACTGGTCCCGCGCAACGGCCACGTGCTCGTGCCGCAGAACGGTGCCTATTGTCAGCGCATCGCCCGGATCTGCCGGGTGCTGGGCCGCAGGCTGACGACGCTCGACTATGCGGAGAACACTCAGGTGCTGGCGAGCGATATCGAGCGCGCGCTTGCGGCGGATGCCTCGATCACGCACGTCGCGCTGGTGCACTGCGAGACCAGCACCGGCATCCTCAATCCGCTCGAGGAGATCGCGCAGGTCGTCGCGCGCCAGGGCCGCGGCCTGATCGTCGATGCCATGAGCTCCTTCGGCGCGCTCGAGATCGACGCGCGCCGAACCCCCTTCGATGCAGTGGTGGCCGCTTCGGGCAAATGCCTGGAGGGCCCGCCGGGCATGGGGTTCGTGATCGCGCGGCGCGCGCAGCTCGAGCGCAGCGAGGGCAACAGCCACTCGCTCGCGATGGACCTGTATGACCAGTGGATGTACATGCAGAAGACCACGCAGTGGCGCTACACGCCGCCGACGCACGTGGTGGCCGCCTTCGATACGGCGATCGCGCAGTATCTCGAGGAAGGCGGACGCGAGGCGCGCCATGCACGCTACGCGCTCAACTGCCAGACGCTCATCGAGGGAATGGCGCGGCTCGGTCTGCGCAGTTTCCTGCCGGCGGCAATTCAGGCGCCCATCATCGTGACGTTCTACGCGCCGGACACACCGCGCTACGCGTTCAAGAGCTTCTACGAGGCGGTCAAGTCGCGCGGCTACATCCTTTACCCCGGCAAGCTGACCGCGGTGGAGACATTCCGCGTGGGCTGCATCGGGCAGCTCGGGGCGCGCGGCATCGCCGGCGCAGTCGAGGCCGTCGGCCAGGTGCTGGCGGAGATGCGCGCGGCCGCCTGAGACACGGAGTGACCTGCTGATGCGTATCGAAGTCAACGACCGCAGCTATCGCTTGCCCGAGCGGCCCTGCGTGGTGGTGTGCGTGGACGGCTGCGAGCCGGACTACATTGCGCAGGCGGTGGCGGGCGGACACATGCCGTGGATGAAGCAGGTGCTGGCGCGCGGCGCCGCGGTCATCGCCGATTGCGTCATGCCGAGCTTCACCAATCCGAACAATCTCTCGATCGTCACCGGCGCGCCTCCCGCCGTGCACGGCATCTGCGGCAACTTCCTCTACGACCCCGAGAGCGGCGTTGAGGTGATGATGAATGATCCCAAGTGGCTGCGCGCCCCGACCCTGCTCGCCGCGCTCGCCGACGCCGGCTGCAAGGTGGCCGTCATCACCGCGAAGGACAAGCTGCGTAAGCTCCTCGGCGACCGCCTGCGGGGCGTGTGCTTCTCGGCCGAGAAGGCCGACCAGGCGACCCTCGCAGAGCATGGGATCGAGGCGGTGTGCGATCTGGTCGGCATGCCGGTGCCGAGCGTTTACAGCGCGGAGCTCTCGGAGTTCGTGTTTGCCGCCGGTGTGAAGCTGATGCGCGCACGCCGGCCCGATGTCATGTACCTCTCCACCACCGACTACGTGCAGCACAAACACGCGCCGGGATCGGCGGAGGCGAATGCTTTCTACCGCATGATGGATCGCTATTTCGCGCGCCTGGATGAAGCCGGCTGCGCGATTGCGATCACCGCCGATCACGGCATGAATGCCAAGACGCGCCTGGACGCGAGCCCCAACGTGATCTACCTGCAGGACGTGCTCGATGGCTGGCTCGGCGCAGCGCGCGCGCGGGTAATCCTGCCGATCACCGACCCCTACGTCGTGCACCATGGGGCGCTCGGCTCCTATGCCACCGTCTACCTGCCGCCCGAGGTCGCCATCGGCGAGCTGGCGGCGCGCATCGCCGCGCTCCGCGGTATCGAGCTGGTGCTCACCCGCGCCGAAGCGGCGCGTGAGTTCGAGTTGGCCGCCGATCGCATCGGAGATCTGGTGGTCGTCGCGGAGCGCGCGGTGGTCATCGGTGGCGCGGCGGCCAAGCACGATCTCTCGGGTCTGGATGCGCCGCTGCGCTCGCACGGTGGGCTCTCGGAGCAACCCGTGCCGCTCATCATGAACCGCCCGATCGCGCGTCTCGATCCCGCCCGCCGCTGGCGCAACTTCGACGCGTTCGACTGGGTGTTGAACCATGCCGACTAGCACGGCCACCCGCAACGGCGCCGAGCCCGCGCGCGCGGCGACCGTGCGGCGTGAGGGCCTGCGCATCGCCGGGACTCGGGTCGACACGGAGCACACGAGCGAGGTCTTCAATCCGTACACGGGCGAGCTCGTCGGCACCGTCGGCTGCGCTTCGGTGGCGGATGTCCGCCGCGCGATCGCTGCTGCAAAGGCCTATCGACCGAAGCTGACCCGCTATGAGCGCTACCGCATCTGCTATCGCACCGCCGAAGCGCTGCGTGCCCGCACGGAGGAGATCGCCAACCTCATCACCGCCGAGAGCGGCCTGTGCAAGAAGGACTCGACCTACGAGGTCGGCCGGGCCTGCGATGTATTCCTGTTCGCGGGCAACGCCGCACTGCAGGACGATGGGCAGGTCTTCTCCTGTGACCTCACCGCCCACGGCAAGCGGCGCAAGGTGTACACCCTGCGCGAGCCGCTGCTCGGGGTGATCTGCGCCATCACCCCCTTCAACCATCCGCTCAATCAGGTCGCGCACAAGGTCGCGCCCAGCATCGCCAGCAACAACCGTATGGTGCTCAAGCCATCCGAGAAGACTCCCTTGAGTGCGCTGTTGCTCGCGGATGTGCTCTACGAGGCGGGACTGCCGCCGGAGATGTTCAGCGTGCTCACCGGTGAGCCGCGCGAGATCGCCGATGAGCTGCTGACCCACCCGGATGTGGATCTGATCACCTTCACCGGCGGGGTCGCGGTCGGCAAGTACATTGCCGCCAAGGCGGTCTACAAGCGTCAGGTGCTCGAGCTCGGCGGCAACGACCCGATCATCGTCATGGAGGATGCGGACCTCGAGGAGGCCGCTACGCTCGCCGCGCTCGGCTCGTACAAGAACTCGGGGCAGCGCTGCACAGCCATCAAGCGGATGCTGGTGCACGAGGCGGTCGCGGAGCGCTTCACCGGGCTGCTGCTCGAGAAGAGCCGCGCCGTCAGCTACGGCGATCCCATGGATCCGAAGATGGATATGGGCACGGTGATCGATGAGCCGGCGGCGCGCAGCTTCGAAGCGCGCGTGAACGAGGCGGTGGAGCAGGGGGCACGGCTGCTCTACGGCAACATCCGTGCGGGCGCGCTCTACTCCCCGACCGTGCTCGATCGGGTGCGGCCGGAGATGACACTGGTGAAGCAGGAGACCTTCGGACCGGTGTCCCCGGTCATGACCTTCCGCGACATCGATGAGGCGATCCGGATCTCGAACTCCACCGCCTACGGCCTCTCCTCTGCCGTGTGCACCAATCGCCTCGACTACATCACGCGCTTCGTCTCGGAGCTCAATGTCGGCAGCGTCAACGTGCGCGAGGTGCCCGGCTATCGCCTGGAGCTCACTCCCTTCGGCGGCATCAAGGACTCGGGCCTCGGGTACAAGGAGGGCGTGCAGGAGGCGATCAAGAGCTTCACCAACACCAAGACCTACTCGCTGCCGTGGCCAGCGTAGCTGCGCCCGCAGCGATCGGCGCGTCGGCGCCGAGCCTGCGGTCGCTGCGCATCGCGCAGTGCCGCACGCTGCTGCTGCTGTTCCTCGGCTACGCTTCCTGTTACTTCTGCCGCTCGAACCTTTCGGTGGCCACTCCGCTCCTGATCGAGGACCTGGGGCGGCGCGGCATCAGCCATGCCGATGCCATCGTCAGCATGGGCTCGATGGCCTCCTGGGGCGTCTTCGCCTACGCGCTCGGCAAATGGTTCCTCACCAGCCTCGGCGATTACTGGGGCGGCAAGCGCAATCTGCTCGTGGCGACCGGGGGTGCGACGGCATTCACGCTGCTCTTCGCCGCGAGCTCCACGCTGCCGATGCTGACCCTCGCCTGGGTGTGCAACCGCCTCACCCAGTCGATCGGCTGGTCGGGGCTCGTCAAGGTCTCATCGAAGTGGTTCAACTATTCCCGCTATGGCACGGTGATTGCCGTCCTCACCTGCAGCTACTTCATCGGCGATGCGGCGGCGCGCCAGAGCATGGGCCTGCTACTGCAACATGGTCTCAGCTGGCGCGGCCTGTTCCTGTTCGGGGCAGGGGTCGCCGGCTGCATGTTTCTCGCCAACCTGCTTTTCCTGCGCGAATCGCGCGTCGAGGAAGGCCATGCGGAAACCGAGGCCAACCCGCGCAACGTGTTCGCGGGTAGCGGCGCGGCGCCCACCACCTATCTCGCTCTGGTGCTGCCGTTGCTGCGCAGCCGCGCCTTCCTCATGGTGTGCCTGCTCGGCTTCGCCGCCACCACCGTGCGCGAGACCTTCTACACGTGGAACCCGGTGTATCTCCACGAGTTCCTCGGCTACAGCGTCGGTGACGCCGCGATCCTCTCGGCCATCTTCCCCGCCGCGGGCGCCGTGTCCTCCCTGACTGCAGGTTGGGTCAGCGACCGGCTCGGGGCGAACTGCCGCGCGCTCCTGCTGTGCCTCGGTCTCGCCGCTACCGCTCTTGCGCTCCTGATACTGATGGCGCTGCGGCCCGGTTCCGCGGGCGTGGTGCTGCCGGTCGTGATGATCGCCATCGTAGCGTTCGCGCTGCTCGGCCCCTACGCCTTCCTGCCCGGCGCCTTTGCCCTCGACTTCGGCGGCAAGAAGGCGGGTGCGGTGGCCTCGGGCCTGGTCGATGGTACCGGCTACCTTGGGGGAGTCCTCGCCGGCACGGTGATGGCGAGACTCTCGGTAGCGTTCGGCTGGGCCGGGGTCTTCGTCACGCTGGCAGCCATCAGCGCCCTGGCCGCACTCGGTGCCTTCTACCTCTGGCGGCTGAATGCACGCCCCTCGCCGCCGGCGGCCTCGCTCAGTGCGGGCTCAGCACGTTGAGCGACTCACCCCGCGCTCAGCACCTCGACCGATTCGCGCCACAGCTCCTCGGTGGCGGCGGCGATGACGCGTCCATCGGATGATAAATCGAGCGCAGCACCGTGCCAGTCGGTGATTCTGCCGCCGGCGCCTTCGATGACGGGAATGAGCGCCATGAAATCATGGGGTTTGAGCTTCGCCTCCACGACGAGGTCACAGTGGCCGCTCGCCAGCATCCCGAAGAGATAGCAGTCGCCGCCGAAGCGGCGCAGGGCGCAGCGGGCGCCGAGTGCCTCGAAGCGCGTGCGCTCGGCGCCCTCGAAAGTCTCCGCGGTAGTGGTGTAGAGAATGGCCCGCGCGAGGTCGCGGCATCGGCTCGTTTGCGCGGGCACGCCATTGAAAAGCGTGCGGCGCCCCTCGACCCCGACCCAGCGCTCCTCGAGCGCCGGCGCCTCGATCACTCCCAGCACCGCGCGCGACCCCTCGGCGAGCGCGATCAGGGACCCAAAGAGCGGATAACCGCTGATGAAGCTCTTCGTGCCATCGATGGGGTCGAGCACCCAGGTGAGCTCGCCGCTGCCCTCGGAGGGGTATTCCTCGCCCCGGATCGCGTGGCTGGGGAAGGCCGCGCGGATCAGGGCGCGCATCTGCTCCTCGATGCCACGGTCGGCCAGGGTGACCGGGGTGCCATCGGCCTTGCGAGCCACCTCGACGCTCATGCGGAAGTAGCGCCGGGCGATGCGGCGCGCCACGTCCGCGAGCTGCTCGGCGAGTGCGAGCGCTGCGGGGCAGTCCGGATGCTCGCTGAAACTCATCGGCTGATCCTAGCACCGCTGCACCGGACGACAGGGAAGGCGCGAGCAAGCCTCGCGGAAAATTTCCGCCTGGTCTACCATCGGGCGGTCGCGAGGGGGAGCCGGGTCGAAACCCGGCGGGCTCGGGTTCCGGGATCAACGAACGCGCGGCGCGCGGCGACGGTGCTGCGCAAGCAGTCACATACTTGTAACAATCGATCCGCACTCTTGAAATAGTGGTGTCTACGAGGAAAGCCCGCGCTGAAGCGGGCTCTCGAGGCGCAACCGGCGCACTGCGACTGGTTGGGCACTTCGAGTGGGGCGCAATGGGAGATTTTTGAGACGGGGCTTTGATGCGGCACCGCGGGCAGGCCGTTGTGCCCGGCGGTTCTTGTTCAAAACGACAACAGGGGAGGAGTCCTTGAGAAACCAGAAAATCACCGCGGCCGTCTTGGCCGCGCTGAGCGCGCATGCAGCCTCGGCCTACGGGGCGGAGCCGTCTTCCGGAGAGGAGGCCCCCTCGGGCGGCCTGCAGGAAGTCGTCGTGACCGCGGAGCGCCGCGCCGAGTCGGTGCAGACGGTGCCCAATACCATCCAGGCGATCACCGGCGATCAGCTGAGCGCGCTCAACGTCTCGACGATCGACGACGTTCTCAAGTTCCTGCCGAACGTGACCTTCAGCAACAACGGACCGGGCAACGGCAACATCTACATGCGCGGTCTCAGCGCAGGCTTCGCCGGCAACCAGTCGAGTGCGGCGATCGCGCCCTTTCCAAACGTCGCGCTCTACCTCGATGACTCTTCGATGACCTTCCCCTCGCGCAACGTCGATGTCTACATGGCGGACCTGGAGCGCATCGAGGTGCTCGAGGGCCCGCAGGGAACTCTGTTCGGTGGCGGCGCGCAGGCAGGCGCGGTGCGCTACATCACCAACAAGCCGAAGCTGAATGTCACCGAAGGCAACGTCGAGGCCTCCTACGGCACGACCGCGGGCGGCGACCCCAACTCCTCCGGTATCGCGGTGCTGAACCTGCCGCTCCTGCAGGACACCCTCGCGGTACGTGCGGTGATCTACACCGACCGCCGCGGCGGTTACATCGATAACGTGCCGAGCACCTTCACGCGGCAGTCGCGGGATCTCGGGCCGCCCAGCTACGGGTTCGCCGGCTATCCGGCGAACGCGCCGGGGGCGAACAACTACCTGCTCGCGCAGAACAACCAGAACCCGGTCAGCTACGGCGGGGTGCGACTCTCGGCGCTGTGGCAGATGACCACCGACTGGAGCCTGTTGATCCAGCAGAGCTACCAGAACATGGAAGCCGACGGCAGTTTCGCCTCCTACCCCTATGGGTCGGAGGGCCAGCCACTCAACCCCTGGGAGACGACCACGTTCGTGCCCCAGTGGAACAAGGACAAGTGGTCGAACACCGCCTGGACGGTGAACGGCAAGCTGGGTGACATCCGCGCGGTCTACACGGGTGCGTACCTGAGCCGCACCATCGACAACACCATGGACTACACCAACTATGCGCGTTCGGCCGGAGGCTTCTACTACAGCTGCGTCGGTGGTCCGAAAAACAGTGGCCTGATAGGGGCGGGGTTCCCCTATACCTGCTACTCGCCGGTGTTCAACTGGGAGGACTACGTCAAGACGACGCATCAGAGCCACGAGGTCAGGTTCAGCACCCCGGATGACTGGCGGCTGCGCGCCCTGCTCGGTGGTTTCTACGAGAAGATCGACATCAAGGATGAAATGAACTTCCACTACCGCTCGATCCCCTCGTGCACGCCGGAGAACCTGGCGCTGTTCGCAGCGGGCACGCAGGTGTGCGTCGCCAACGTGATCCCTTATCCGGGTACCGCCGCCATTAATCCGAACCTGCGCGACGACCAGGTCGCCTTCGGTGAGGACTTGAGGCGCGGCTACAAGCAGACGGCAGCCTTCACCTCGATCGACTTCGACCTCATTCCGAAGACGCTGACGATCACTGCCGGTACGCGCTACTACCACTACCAGGCGGGCCTCTCCGGCTCACAGTATTCCACCAGCACCGGCTGCGCGGGTGTGCCGAACACCACCGGTTGCGTCGGCTCCAACCTCAAGGCGGCGGACCACGCCGCGGACTACAGCGGCTTCAAGAGCCGCGGCAATCTCACCTGGCACGTGACGCCCGATGTCATGGCGTACTACACCTTCTCGCAGGGCTTCCGCCCCGGCGCGGGCAATCGCAAGAACAGCAAGGAGGTCAACATCTCCATCGATCCGGTGACCGGTCTGCCGACCTCAGGCCCGGTTGCCGGGACACCGGACCTCGTCAAGCAGTTCCGCAAGCCCTACACCTACCCGCCCGACACGCTGACCAACAACGAGATCGGGTTCAAATCGGAATGGCTGGACCACCGGCTGCTGGTCAACGCCTCGGCGTACATCATGCACTGGGAGCACGTGCAGACCCAGATCTACAACCCGCCGGTGTTCGGCAACACGACCTTCGGTATCGAAGGGCCTGACTACAAGATCAAGGGCTTCGAGCTGCAGATCGCCGCCAGGGTCACCGAGGGACTGACGCTGCAGGGCTCGCTGTCGCACAACAATGCCTCGCAAACCAACTCGCCGTGCATCACATCGGTGGGTGGGGCGAACGACCCGAACGGCATATCGGGTAATCCAACCCCAGTCGGGCAGTGCATCACTCAGGTGTGGGACCCCATCACTCACAAGAACGTGGCGCTGCTCAATCCGCTCGGTGCCGTGGGCTCGACGCCCGCGTTCTCACCGACGCTGCAGTGGAACCTGCGTGCACGCTACGACTGGAGCGTCGGGGATTACCACCCGTTCGTCTCCTTCGGCGCCAGCTACACGGGCTCCATGAACAACCAGCCGAGCAGCTTCACGCCGGCCCCGACGCCCACCCCCGCCAACCCGGTACCCATCCCGACGACGACGTGGTTGCTGTATAACCAGCCGGCGTACACCGTGTATGACGCGCAGGTGGGGGTCAGCAAGGACCGCTGGCGTGTCATGGCCTACGGAACGAACCTCAGCAACTCGCACGCAAGTACGTTCACCTCCTCCTCGCAGTTCATCGAGGCGGAGATACCACTGCGGCCGCGGGTGCTGGGTGTGACGATGGGCTACAGCTTCTGAGTGGCTGACGGCGGCGCCGACCGAGCGCCGTCGCGGGTTGCGCTAGACTTGAAGGCGGGCACGATGCCCGCCTTCTTTTCGCGAGACCATGACCGCCGCCAGCGCACCCATCCCGCAAGCACCGCCGGAGAGCCCCGAGATCCAGGAGATCCGCGAGCTTCTCAAGGCACGACGCTTCGCCGAGGCGGCGGACAAGGCGGCGCGTCTCGTCACGGCGGCGCCGACCCACCGCGATGGGCTCTATATGCTCGCGCTCGCGCAACGCCAGCAGCAGCGTCTGCGCGAGGCCCTCGCGACCCTCGAGCAACTCGAGCGCCATCACCCCAAGTTCAGCCGCCTCTTCCAGGAGCGTGGTCACTGCTACGTGGCGCTCAAGGACGCCCCGCAGGCGATCGCGGCCTACCGCCGCGCGGTCGAGATCAACGCCACGCTCTCGGCCACCTGGAGCATGCTCGAGGGGCTCTATCGCATGCTCGGCGATATGCGCAACGCGGCTTTCGCCGCCTCGCAGGTGGCGACGCTCAAAGCGCTGCCGCCGCCGGTCATGACCGCGACCAATCTCTACTGCGAGGGCGATCGCGCCAGCGCGGAGCGGATCGTGCGCGCGTTCCTGCTCGAGCACGGCGACCACATCGAGGCGATGCGGTTGCTGGCACGGATCGGAATGGATGCGGAAGTGTACGACGACGCGGAGGTGCTGCTGGCGGCGGTGCTGGAACGCATGCCCGACTACACCGCGGCGCGCCACGACTACGCCTGGGTGCTCCTCGCGCGCAACAAGTATCGCGAGGCGCGCGCGCAGCTCGACCGACTGCTCGCGAGCGATCCCGCCAATCGCGATCTGCGCACGCTGCGTGCCACGGCGACCGCCGGGCTCGGTGAGCACGAGAACGCGCTCGAGCTCTATCGCAAGTTGCTCAGGGAGGCGCCGGCCGAGGGACGCGAGGCTGCGGATCTGCACCTGTCCGCGGCCCATGCGCTGAAGACGCTCGGCCAGCAGAGCGAGGCGATCGAGGAGTACCGTGCGGCCGCGCGCGCGCGGCCCGGTTTCGGGGACGCCTATTGGAGCCTCGCCAATCTCAAGACCTACCGCTTCACCGATGCCGAGCTCGCGCAGATGCAGGCCGCGGAGGGCGCGGCGAGCGCTGCCGTCGTCGACCGCTATCACCTGTGCTTCGCGCTCGGCAAGGCCCACGAGGACCGGGCTCAGTACGCCGAGTCGTGGGGCTGCTACGAGCGCGGGAATGCGCTGGTGCGGGCCGCGAGCCGCTACCGGCCGGAACCGGTCGAGCTCAACACCGCGAATCAACAGCGGATCTGCACCCGCGAGTTCTTCCGTGCGCGCGCGGGCTACGGTGTCGCGAGCAACGAGCCGATCCTGATCATCGGGCTGCCGCGCTCGGGCTCGACGCTCATCGAGCAGATCCTCGCTTCGCATTCCCAGGTCGAAGGCACCCAGGAGCTCGCCGACATTCCCCGCTTCGTGCTCGAGCTGCAGGGCCGCGAGCCGGATCTGGAGAACCCGCGTTATCCCGCGATCCTCGCGGACCTGCCGGGCGAGGCTTTCGTGCAGCTCGCGACCCGGTATCTCGAGGACACCCGCATCTACCGCAGCGGACGGCCACGTTTCATCGACAAGATGCCCAACAACTTCCGCCACCTCGGCCTGGTTCATCTGATGTTTCCGAATGCAAAGGTCATCGATGCCCGCCGCGAGCCGATGGCCTGCTGCTTCGGCATCTACAAGCAGTTGTTCGCGCGCGGACAGGAATTTGCCTACAGCATCCCCGACATCGCCCGGTACTACCGCACTTATCTCGAGCTCATGGAGCACTGGGATCGGGTATTGCCCGGGCGCGTGCTGCGGGTCCACCATGAGGACCTGGTCGAGGATCTCGAGGGTGGCGTGCGCCGGATCCTCGAGCATTGCGAGCTGGCATTCGAGCCGGCGTGCGTCGAGTTCCACCGCACCCAGCGCAGCATTCGCACCGCGAGCTCGGAGCAGGTGCGCCAGCCCATCTTTCGTGAAGGGCTCGACCAGTGGCGGCAATTCGAGCCCTGGCTCGCGCCGCTGCGCGCTGCGCTCGGTGACGCGCTCGAGCGCTACCGGCGCTAGACGTGGCCAAGGTCGCTCGACCGGCCCCCGGACGCAATGAGCCCTGCCCCTGTGGCAGCGGGCGCAAGTTCAAGCACTGCTGCGGCCGTGTAGCGCAGCCGGCGATCGTACCGGCACCAGCTCCGGAGCAATCCTCCGCCTGGCAGCTGCTGCAGGCCGGCCGGCCGGCACAAGCCGAGGCCGAGTGCGAGCGCGTGCTCGCGCGATTGCCCCAGCACGGCGCGACGCTGGTCTGCCTCGCACTCGCGCGCCAGGCGCAGGGGAAAGATGGACTTGCGGCGCTCGAAGCGGCAGGGAAAGCCCTGCCGGAGGACGCGCAGGTGCACTACCTGCTTGGCCAGGCGCTGGAGGAGCGGGGACTGTTGACGCGTGCCACGGCGAGCCTGACGCGCGCCACGGCTCTACGACCGGGTTTCGCCGATGCCCACAACGATCTGGGCCGGGTGCTGCTCGAGCTCGGGAGCATCGACGCAGCGATCGCGAGCTGCCAGCGCGCGCTCGAGCTGCGCCCGCAATTCGCCGCAGCGATAGGCAACCTCGCCAATGCCGAGCGTGCCCGCGGTGCACTGGCCGCGGCAATCGCCGGGTACCGCAAGGCGATTGCGCTCGAACCCGGACTCGTGGAGGCACATCGCAACCTCGGCGGTGCGCTCATCGCGGCCGGCGAGCCCGAGGCGGGCATCGAGGCGTTGCGTCGCGCGCTCGAGCTGCGACCAGCTTATGCGGAGGCGGTGACGCAGCTCGCACGCATCCTGATCGCGCAGGGTCGTGCAGCCGAGGCGGTGCCTCATTACGAGCGACTGCTCGCGCACGAGCGGCGCGCGGACACACTGAACGACCTTGGAACACTGCTCGCGGGGCTGGGCCGGTACCAGGCGGCGGCCGACTGCTTCCGCGAAGCGCTCGATCTCGATCCCCGCGCAGCGGCCCCGCACGCCAACCTCGGCCACGTGCTCCACTGTCTCGGCGATCATCGCGCCGCCATCGAGCACAGCCGCCGGGCCATCGAGCTCGATCCGCGGCTGATGGAAGGGCATCTGCATCTGGGCAACGCACTGCTCGCGATCAACGAGACACACGCCGCCGAGGCCGCCTACCGCGCCGGACTCGATGTCGCCCCGGACCACGCGCCGCTGCATACCGCGCACGCGATGGCCGAGCGGGCGCTCGGGCGAGTCGATGCTGCGGCGGCAAGCGTCAGGCAGTCGCTCGCCATCCGTCCCGATGCCGCGGATACCCTGACGCTTCTGGGCAGCCTCGCCATCGACCGCGGGCGGTTCGAAGAGGCCGAGACGCTGATGAACAAGGCACTCGCACTCAGCCCGGGGCTGCCCGAGGCACTGATCGGCCTGACAGCGGTACGCCGGATGACCGCGGCCGACCGTGCCTGGCGTGATGCGGCCGAGAGTACCCTTGCACGCGGCCTGCCTGTGGCACACGCCATCGGCCTGCATCACGCGCTCGGCAAGTACTGCGATGACGTGGGCGAGTTCGATGCGGCCTTCGAGTATCACCGGCGCGGGCACGAGCTCGCGCGGCGCAGCCGGCCGCCCTACGATCGCGCGGCAACGAGCGAGCGTGTCACGCGGACGCTCGCGGTGTTCGACCGCGCATCGCTCGCGGCGCTGCGACCCGCGGGCCTTGCTTCCGAGCGGCCCGTGTTCGTCTTCGGGATGCCCCGCTCGGGCACGACCCTTGCCGAGCAGATCCTGGCATCGCACCCCCAGGTGCACGGGGCGGGTGAGGTCCTTTTCTGGCAATTCGGCGCCGACGCGGAGCTCGCCGCGCGCCCGGAAGAACGCGCCGCGACCATCGCTGCGCTCGGCCGTGAGTACCTGGCGTCGTTCGCGCCTCTGCCCGCCTCAGCGGCGCGGGTGATCGACAAGCTGCCGAGCAACTTCAAGAATCTCGGGCTCATCCACGCGGCGCTGCCGGCAGCGCGCTTCATCCACCTCGAGCGTCATCCGCTCGATACCTGCCTGTCGATCTACTTCCAGGGCTTCTCCGCGGCGCACGCCTACGCCACCGATCTTGCCGATCTCGCGCACTACTACCGTGAGTACCGCCGGCTGATGGCGCACTGGCGAGCGACGCTTCCGCCGCATCTGCTCCTCGAGGTCCGCTACGAGTCGCTCGTGGATGACCCCGAGCACTGGACCCGGCGGATGCTGGCGCACCTCGGCCTGTCCTTCGACGCGCGCTGTCTCCAATTCCAAAAGACCGAGCGACCCGTGTTGACGGCGAGCAACTGGCAGGTGCGCCAGCCCATCGGCAAAGGCTCGATCGGTCGCTGGCGCCACTATGCCCGCGAGCTCGAGCCATTGCGCGCGGCGCTCGGCGATCATGCCTCGGAGCGCGAGCCCGAGCAGAGTTAGCTCCGCTGCTTCCAGCGGTCCTGAAAAATGGGAAAGGTGGCTCAGCCGACCCGTGTAGCGAGCAGGCGCGCTTCATCGGGCGCGTAACCCATCCCCGGAGCGTCACCGAGCTCGATCCAGCCTGAGGTGTCGGCCCTGAGCGGTTCCGCCATCAGGAAGTCGCGCCGCTCCAGGCTCCACTCCGGTGGATCGAAGGGGTACTCGAGAAAGGGGGCATCCGTGAGTCCCGCCACCAGGTGGGCATTCGCCGTCACCCCCATGCCGTTGGTCCAGGTGTGAGGGGTGAAGGCGACGTGGTGCTCCTGCGCCATGAGTGCGATGCGCCGCAGCCCGGTGATGCCGCCGACCAGCGCAGCATCCGGCTGCAGCACATCGACACACGCTCCGACCAGCAGCTCGCGCAGCTCGTGCAGCTGTCGGGTCATCTCCCCGCCCGCGATGCGCACATCGGTGGCCGCGCGCAGTGCGCGCATGCCCGCGTAATCGGCACGATGGAGCGGCTCCTCCATCCAGTACACCTCGAGCCGCTCGAGCTCGCGCGCCACCGCGAGCGCATCCTTCAGGCTCCACGCAGCCTGTGTATCCCAGGCCATGCGCCATCCCTGGTTGCAGTCGACCAGCAGCTCGAGGCGCTTGCCGATGCGGGCGCGCACGGCCTCCAGTGCCCGGATGTCATCGCGCCAGTCGCCGCGATGAAAGCGCAGCTTCAGCGCCGGGAATCCGAGCGCGAGGAAGCGCTCGGCGGCTTCCGCCTGGGCCTGCGGATCGCGCAGCGTGCCGGAGGAAGCATAGGCGCGGACCCGTCTCGAGAGACCTCCGAGCAGCTTCCAGCACGGCTGCCCGAGGATCTTGCCGGCGAGGTCCCAGAGAGCCAGATCGAGCGGCCAGCACCGCCCGTAATGGAAATCGATATTCGACAGCACGCGGAAGTGGCGCTCGAGTGCCAGCGGATCCTGGCCGATGAAGAGGCTCTCGTGCCCCTCGAAACCGAGCATGCGGTCCCCGGAGCCGAGGCCCACGAGCCCGGTGTCGGTGGTCACGCGCACCAGCGTCGCATCGAAGTGCACCCGGGGCTTGGTGTCCCAGCTGGCGTTGAAGGCCGGTGCGAGTGGCAGCCGGTGATGGCTGATGGCGATGGCGGCGATCTTGTGTCCGCCAGAGGCTGGGGTCGCGGCAGCTGCGCTCATGAGGACCGCCGGTTGGGGTTTGACGCGAGCCTTCCACACTGCTCCAGTCCGTCACAGCCGAGAAATTAACTACCTGCATCTAAAAAAGGCATCCCGGGGGGCCTTGGCGCGACGCGGTGCCTGGGCGAGTATGGCGCAGCAGCGGCGGCCGGCCGGCGCGTCAGTTGCGGGGCAGGGGCTTTGAGCGGGGCAGACGTGCAGAAAAAAACCATCGACCGACGCTGGTTGCCGTTGAACGCGCTGCGCGCGTTCGAGGGCGTCGCCAAACACGGCAGCTTCACGGCCGCCGCGAACGCGCTGCTCATCTCGCAGAGCGCGCTCTCGCGCCACGTGATTGCCCTCGAGCGGCTCACCGGCGTGCAGCTCTTCGAGCGCCGGCCGCACGCCCTGACGCTCACCAAGGCGGGACAGCACCTGTTGCCGGCGGTGGTGAAGTCTTTCGACCGGCTCGAGTATGCGCTCGATGATATCCGCAACGAAGGCGCGCCCGCACAGCGCACGCTGCGCGTACAGATGCCGCCGAGCTTCGCGGTCCAGCTCGCCGTGCCGATCCTGCGCGACTTCCATCGCCTCTGCGCCGACGTCGATATCGATCTGGTGAGTCCCCACGGAGTGGGGCCGCCGCTCGGCGATGTCGATGTCGCGGTGATCTACTCGCGCCCCACGGTCACCGACCTGGTCACCGACCTGCTCTGGGCCGAGCGGCTCTCGATCCTGTGCTCGCCCGGCATCGCCGCCGCGCGCCGCGGCCAGGATCTCGCGGCGTTCATCGAAGCAAATGAGATCGTGCACATCAGACTCGCCGACCAGCCGCGCCATTACCTCTGGCTGCAGTTCGCACGCCACGCCGGCCTGAGCCTCGATGTGGAGCGCGGACTGGTGGTCGATACGGCGGTGCTGGCCGCACAGTACGCGCTGCGCGGACAGGGCATTGCGCTGGCAGATCCGACGCTGTTCGCCGAGGAGCTCGCCAGCGGCAGCCTGGTGAAGCCCTTCGATGCCGCGATCGATGCGGGCTACGGCTATTACCTGACGACCCCGCCCGAGGAGCTCGGCGACTCGGCGATTGCGTTATTCCGCTCGTGGCTGATCGAGCGCTTCGGCTCGCGCAGCAGCGCGAGCCATTCGCCGGTGCAGCTGGCGGTCTCGAACGAGTGAGAGGGGAGAGCGGCTGTGAGGAGTGAGGCGCGCGTAGTCGTGATCGGCGGCGGGGTGGTCGGGGCCAGTGTGCTCTACCATCTCAGCAAGGCCGGCTGGAAAGACCTGCTGCTGATCGAGCGCGGCGAGCTCACCTGCGGCTCGACCTGGCATGCCGCCGGGGGCATGCACACCCTCAACGGCGACCCCAACGTCGCACGGCTGCAGCAGTACACCATCAACCTCTACAAGGAGCTCGAGCGTATCTCCGGCCAGTCCTGCGGGCTGCACATGCCGGGGGGCATCATGCTCGCCGGCACGCGCGAGCGCTTCGACTGGCTGAAGATGGCGAAGGCGCGCGGCCGCTACCTCGGCATGGAGCTCGAGCTCATCTCCGCCGATGAGGCGGCCAAGGTATTCCCGATCATCGACAGGAAGTACTTCGTCGGTGCGCTGCTCGATCCGATCGAAGGGCACGTCGATCCCTACGGAGTCACGCACGCCTACGCCAAAGCGGCGCAGATCGGCGGCGCCGAGATCGTGCGCCACAACCGCGTGGTCGATCTGAAGGCGCGCGCGGATGGCAGCTGGGACGTGATCACCGAGGCTGGCAACGTGCACGCCGAGCACGTGGTGAACGCCGCGGGCCTCTGGGCACGCGATGTCGGACGCATGGTAGGACTCGAGCTGCCGGTCCTTGCCATGCAACACCAGTACCTCATCACCGAGGACCTGCCCGAGCTCAAAGGACAGAAGGAGCTGCTGACCGCCATCGACTTCGAGGGCGAGATCTACACCCGCCAGGAGCGCGGCGGTGTGCTGCTCGGCACCTACGAGCGCGCCGGCGTGCCCTGGTCGCCGGTCACGACCCCCTGGGACTTCACCCAGAGTCTGCTGCCCGAGGATCTCGAGCGCATCGCGCCGAGCCTCGAGGTCGGCTTCCGCCACTTTCCCAGCCTCGCCGAGGCCGGCATCCGCAAGGTGGTGAATGGGCCCTTCACCTTCGCGCCGGACGGCAACCCGCTGGTAGGGCCCATCCGTGGACTGCAGAATTTCTGGGTCGCCTGCGGAGTCATGGCGGGCTTCAGCCAGGGCGGCGGAGTCGGGCTGACACTCTCCCAGTGGATGGTCGAAGGTGACCCCGGCGCCGATGTCTGGGCGATGGACGTGGCACGTTACGGCGATTGGACAACGCTCGCCTATACCAACGCAAAGGTGCGCGAGAACTACTCGCGGCGTTTCCGCATTCGCTTCCCGAACGAGGAGCTGCCGGCGGCGCGTCCGCTGCGCACGACTCCGGTGTACGAGCGGCTGCAGGCCGCGCACGCAGTCTTCGGCGACTACTGCGGACTCGAGCACCCGCTGTGGTTCGCGCCCTCGAGCGCGGAGGCACGCGAGGACATCACCTTTCACCGCTCGAACGCGCATGCGCACGTCGCTGCCGAGTGCCGTGCGGTGCAGGAGGCGGTGGGCCTGCTGGAGATCTCCAACTACGGCAAGTTCGAGGTCACCGGTGCGGGCAGCGAGGAGTGGCTCTCTTACCTCATGGCGAACCGGGTGCCGCAGGTAGGGCGTATCGCGCTCACGCCGATGCTCAATGAGCGCGGCAAGCTGATCGGCGATTTCACCATGTGCCGGCTCAGCCGCGAGCGGCTGTTTCTGATCTGCACCTGGGCGGCCGAGGTCTATTACCGGCGCTGGTTCGAGCGCCACCCACCGCCCCCAGGGGTGACGGTACGCCCGTGCGCCATGGAATACGTGGGACTCTCCGTCGCCGGTCCCCGCTCGCGCACGTTACTGCAGGCGTTGACGCGCACGGATCTCTCGAGCGAGGCCTTTCCCTTCCTCTCGTTCCGCCGGGTCGACATCGGCATGGTTCCGGCACTCCTCGGCCGCATCAGCTTCACCGGGGAGCTCGGCTACGAGATCTGGATCACCAGCGAGTACCAGCGCGCGCTCTACGATCTGCTGCAGGCGGAGGGACGCGCGCACGGACTGAAGCTCTTCGGCGGTCGTGCCCTGAACGCGATGCGTATCGAGAAGAGCTTCGGTACCTGGGCGCGCGAGTATCGACCGATCTATGGCCCGCACGAGGCAGGCCTCGGACGCTTCGTCGATTTCGCCAAGGGAGAGTTCATCGGTCGTGCAGCGGCGCTCGAGGAGAAGGAAAGCGGCGGCGCGTTGCGGCTCGCCACCTTCACCGTCGATGCCGGCGATGCCGACGCCGCCGGGGATGAGCCCATCTGGCACGACGGGCGGGTAGTGGGCTGGGTCACCTCGGGCGCGTACGGACATCGGGCGCAGCGCTCGCTCGCGCTCGGCTACATACCGGCGGCGCTGGCGTCGGCGACCGAGGGGTTCGAGATCGAGCTCATCGGCGAGCGCCGCGCGGCCACACGCGAGAGCGCGGCGGTGCTCGATCCGGCGGGAAAGCGCATGCGCGCCTGAGACTCAGGCGATTGCGCCTGAGCCTCAGGCCATGAAGATGGCGAGCGCGCTCGCCTGCAGCGCGGGCCGTATCTCGCCCTCGATCTCGATGGTGTTGTTGGTGGTGACGAGATAGCGGCCGCGGCCGCGATCTTCCACTGCCAGCAGCTGTATGCGGTTGCGCACCCGCTTGCCCGCGCGCACCGGCGCGTGAAAGCGCACTTTCTCGAGGCCGTAGTTGACCACGGATTTCGGCGCCACGAGGGGCACCAGCACCTCGAAGGCGGTGGGCGCGATCAAGGCGAGCGTCAGAAAGCCGTGCACTATCGTGGTGCCGAACGGGCTTTCGCGCGCTGCGCGCTCGGCGTCGACGTGGATCCACTGGTGATCGCCGGTGCAGTGCGCAAACTCCGCGATACGCGCCTGATCGAGCGTGATCCAGGAGGAGATTCCCACCTCCTCCCCGACGTGCTTGCCCAGATCGCTCAGAGGCATTGTGTCCGGCATGGCTCCCCTCGCTTCTTGGACGCGATCTTATCAAGGTGCCGCGCCATGACCCGCTTCGTAGCGTCGGATTCCATGCGGCGCTGCAATCGCATCGCAATAAACTTGTGCTAGGCAGAACGGTAATTGTTGGTTCTTCTACTTTGATTTCAGCGCATTAGAATATCTTGTGCACATGAGTTATTTTCTCTTGCAGTGCATACAAAAATGAGTACAATAGCGCCTCGAAGATCGCTTCAATGTACCTTTTTCTTTCAGGAGCTCACATGCGGGACCGCAACCAGATCGATTGGAACGTGTGGATGGATACGTATAAGGAGGGCTTTCGCGCGTTCGAGGCCTTTGCACGCTTCAACTATGCGGTAGCCGGCGACGTGCTCGAGGCGGGCTTTGCTCAGGCGAAGGCGACGCTCGGCGCACGGGCCGGCTTCGGCACCCAAGGGACCCAGGCGCTTGCGGACCTGCTCGAGAAGCAGGCCGAGCTGGGCTCGCAGTTGAGCGAGAAGATCCGCGAGCGCGCACAGGAGTTCTCGACCCTCGCTGCCGAGGTGCAGGATTCGGTCGGCTCCTTTGCCAGCGCCGCCACGCACCGCACGCGCGGCAACGGACGATCGCACTCGCGCAAAGCCGCCTGAGCCATCATTACACGTTGAGTGATCGAAGGCGGCCGTGAGGCCGCCTTCGTCTTTCTGGGGTACGATCCGCCCATGAGCGCATCACGACTGACGCGCCGGCAACTTCTCGTGGGCGGTGCTCTCGGAATGGCGAGTGCGAGATACCTCAGCGCGCAGGCGGGATCCCCGTCTTCAGGCGCGGCCCCGGGCTCGGGCACTGGCCGTACGGGTGGCCCGGGCGCGCCAGCGGCGGCGGCGGGGTCCTTCACGATCGGCGGTGACCTGGTGGTGAACCGCATGGGCTTCGGCGCCATGCGCATCACCGGCGCGGACATCTGGGGTGAGCCCAAGAACCCGGAGGAAGCGCGCCAGGTCCTGCACCGCGCGCTCGACCTCGGTGTCAATTTCATCGATACCGCGGACGCCTACGGTCCGCAGGTGAGCGAGCGCATCATCGCCGAGACGCTCGCGCCGTACCCGCGGGGTCTGGTGATTGCGACCAAAGGAGGTTTCTTGCGTCCGGGCGCCTCCCAATGGGTTCCCGATGGCCGGCCCGAGCATCTGCGCGCGGCCTGTGAGGGGAGCCTGAAGCGGCTGAAGCTCACACGCATCGACCTGTACCAGTTCCATCATCCCGATCCGAAGGTGCCGCTCGAGGACTCCATCGGCGAGCTGGCGCGGCTGCGGCAGGAAGGAAAGATCCGCCACATCGGCGTGTCGAACTTCGACACCGGCGAGCTCGCGCGGGCGCGCCGCATCGTGCCGATCGTCTCGGTGCAGAATCGCTATAACCTCGCCGACCGCAGCTCCGAGGACGTGCTCGGGGTATGCACGCGCGAGGGACTGGCGTTCATTCCGTGGGCGCCGCTCGCTAGTGGCTCGACGGCGCGGCTCGAAGGCAGCCGGGCCAAGGAAAACGAGCCGGGCAAGGCGCTCGAGCAGGTCGCGGCCGCGCATGGCGCGTCGGTGATGCAGGTCGCGATCGCGTGGCTACTCGCCAGGTCCCCCGCCATGCTGCCGATACCCGGCACCTCCTCGGTCGCGCACCTGGAGGAAGATCTCGCGGCGGCGAGAGTGCAGCTCACGCCGGGCGATCTCAAGCTCCTCGGCTGATTTCCGCTGCACCCGTCGGTGCACGTGTCGGCTGCACGCTTCCGTGCACTCGTGGTGCACTCGTAATGCAGTTCGGTGCACGCGCCGCACACGGGTGACGGCGTCACCCGCTGCGGCGGCACCGCTGCATCTCCTTCCCAACTGTGCTAGCGACGCGCGGCGAAGCTCGCCGCAAGCTTGGGCGAGTGTACGTCGTGCACTGCGCGGCTGATGGCCTGCGACTCACAGGCGCGCTCGCTCGCGTAGGCCTGGAGATTGCGAACATCAAGGCCGTTGCCACCGCACACCTGCCGTGCGGCATAGGCGACCCGCGCGTGGAGCGCGCTCGCGCCCTGCTCGCTGGCGAGGTTGAGATCGCCATAGGGAACGGTGACCGATGGCGCCGCGGGGCTGGCCGCCTGAGCCGTGCCGGCGAGCAGACAGGCGAGTGTGGCGACCGCTGCGGAGGTGCGTGTGAACTGGTTGAGCTTGAAGGTCATGATCATCTCCCGTGTTGTTTGTGCAGTGTCAGGTCGTAGGCAGTGTTGAGTCGTGTTGGATCGAGTGGTGTGCGTCGAGGTGTATGAGACTCCCAAACGCTGTGCGCGCTAAGACCCCCGCGCGCGTGTTGATCCCCGCCGGCAACGGATTCGTACCGCGACGTGGCGCGCAGCCGGCGGCGTTCCCGGCCCCGGGCCAGCCGCGGAAGTGCGCGCTGCATGCGCGACCGTGCGAGCTGCATGCACGGCAGTGCGAGCTGCAGTCAGCAGGCGCGTGCGCCGCTGCGCTCGATTGCGCCGTCGGCGGCGGGCTCGTCCCTGCCGGCAACGGGCTCGTCCCTGATCCACGAGCCGCTGCGCACGCGAACCTCGGTTGGCGGTACGCTATGTGACAAAGCGGTCACGCTCGACCGCTGCTCAAGGAGATTCCGGGGGATGAGCGTATCGCCGCTCGAGCGGGTCGCACCCGCAGCTGCCGCCCTAGGCCGGCGCACCAGCGCCGCAGCCGGCGAGGGGGTGCGTGCGGCTCCGGCCGGATTCCGTCCGCTGCTCGGGCTGCTGACCGCGTTCTGGATCTACGTGGCGCTCTCGAACGTCATGTATGCGAACAGCATGCAGGCGAGTCTCTCGGTGCAGAACATCCACCACGTGTTCGCTCCCTGGGATGCGCGCGTCATTCAGCACCTGCTGTTGTATCCGCTCTTCATACTCAGCATGCGCGGCGCGCTGCGGACCGGCTGGCAGCCGCTGTGGCGCGCGCTGCCGCTGCAGTTGTTGTGTGCGCTCGGATTCGCGGTGCTCGCCTCGCCGGCGCTGGTGCTCGGGGAGTACCTGACCGGCATGGCGCACGGCAGCTCGATGATGCACGACTCGATGCAGAAGGAGTGGGGCAGCTGGAGCGGGTTCGTCACTCACGAGGTACCGATCTGGCTGGCGAGCATCACCAGCTTTCTCGTGACCTACGGATTCGGGCTGGCGCTGGTGACCGGCTTCGCCTTCTATCAGCGGCTGCGGGATTCGCAGCTGCGCACCGCGGCGCTCGAGCGCGCACTCACGCAGGCACACCTGACCGCGCTGCGCATGCAGCTCTCACCGCACACGCTCTTCAACCTGCTGCACACCATCCGCGGGCAGATCACCTGGGATCCGCCCGCGGCGCAGGCCATGGTGGTGCAGCTCGGGGACCTGCTGCGCCGGCTGCTGAGCGCGGGCGAGCGCGAGTTCACGCGGCTCACCGATGAGCTGCAGTTCGTCACCCTCTATCTCGAGTTGCAGCAGAAACGCTTCGCCGACCGCCTCACCATCCGCGTGCCGCTGCGCGAGGATGTGCCCCGCGCCTGGGTGCCGAGCCTCATCCTGCAACCTCTGGTGGAGAATGCGGTGGTGCACGGCCTCGCAGGTCACGAGGGCCCGGTGATGATCCGCGTCGAGGCCGAAGCGAGCGGCGAGCGCCTGGTGCTGCGGGTTGTCAACACCATCGCCGCGGGTAGGGCCGCGGGGCTCGCGGGCATCGGACTCGCCAACGTACGCGAGCGGCTCGAGGTGCAGTTCGGCGCCGCCGCCGCCTTCAGCGCCTGCCCGGCGGATGAGAATCTCTGGGTCGCCGAGATACAGATGCCGCTGCTGCGCGATGGTCCCGCTGCGCCGGCGCGCGCCGAGGGCGCGGCAAGCTCATGATGAACGTCATGATCGTCGACGATGAGCCCGCGGCGCGCCGCACGGTGCGCGAGTGCTGCGAGCGTGAGGCGGACCTGCGCGTGGTGGGAGAGTTCGCCGACCCGCGGGCGGCGCTCGAGGCCATCAGCCGCGAGCGGCCGCAGGTGCTGTTCCTCGACATCCAGATGGACTCGATGACCGGCATGGCGCTCGCCCACGCGCTCGATCCCGAGCACCTGCCGCTCATCGTCTTCGTCACCGCCTACGATCACTACGCGCTCGAAGCCTTCGAGGTGAGCGCGGTCGATTACCTGCTCAAGCCCTTCGACGATGCGCGCTTTCGCGCCACCATGGCGCGGGTGCGCCGCCGCCACGAGGCGCAGGGAAATTTCGACCGTCAGGGCGCGCTCGCTGCACTGCTCGAGCAGCTCGAGCGCGGCGCCCGTCTGCAGGCGGATGTGCAGCCCCGGGTGCTCGCCGAAGCCGGCAGCCGCATGCACATGCTCGATGTCTCGCAGGTGGAGCTGGTCGAAGCGGACCGCAACTACGTGCGCCTCACCATCGGACGCGACACCTTCCATGCCCGCAGCACGCTGCAGCAGGCCGAGAAGTCCTTCCAGACCCAGCCCATGCTGCGCATCAGCCGCTCGTGCCTGGTCAACATGCGCCACGTGAAGGAGATCAGCCGCACGCCGCGTGGCGACTTCATCCTGGTGCTCGCCGGCGGCACCACCGTGACGAGCAGCGAAGGCTATCGCGACCCGGTACGTCACTACCTCGAGCGGCTGAAACTCGCTCCGGTGTAACCGCGCTGCGCTAAAGTCGCGCACGGCTCACTACACGGGGCTCGATGCTTGGCCGCTCGTCCACGGCCGGCGCGTCCGGCGCTCACCGCGCTCGGCGTGCTGACCGCGATCAATCTGCTCAACTACATCGACCGCTATCTGGTGCCGCCGCTGGTGCCGGAGCTCGAGCGCGCGATGCGGATCTCGCACGAGCAGGCGGGCTGGCTCTGGCCGGCGTTCATGGTGGTGTACATGGTGGCCGCGCCCGTCTTCGGAGCGTGGGGCGACCGCGGCTCGCGCACGCGCCCCATCGCGATCGGCGTCGCAATCTGGAGTGTGGCGACGGTGCTGTCGGGGCTCGCGCGCAGCTACCCGCAGCTGTATGCCTCGCGTGCGCTCGTCGGTGTCGGTGAGGCGGCCTATGCCGCGATCGCGCCGGCGTTGCTGGCGGATTACTTCGTCGCGAGCGCCCGCGGGCGAGTCTATGCCGTGCTCAACATGGCGATCCCGGTCGGCGCCGCGATCGGGTTCATCGTGGGGGGCCTGATCGGCCACCATTTCGGCTGGCGCGCGGCGTTCTACCTGTGCGGCGCACCGGGAATGCTGCTCGCCGGAGTCATTCTCGCCTTACCCGATCCGCCGCGCGGCGTGCAGGACGATCCCGCCACGGCGCGATCCGCTGCGGGTACCGCTGCAGCGGGCCGCATGTCGGACGCGCTCGGTGTCTACCTGAGCCTCCTGCGCCGTTGGCCGTTCCTGCTGCTCATTCTCGGCTACGCGGCCTATACCTTCGGTCTGGGTGGCCTCGGGTTCTGGATGCCGACCTTCCTCCAGCAGGTACGCGGGGTCTCCCCCGACGCGTCGACTTCGACCTTCGGCGCCATCGTGGTCGTGACGGGGGTGCTCGGCACGCTCGCCGGCGGCTGGCTCGGGGATTATTTTCTGCGCCGATCGCGCCAGGGATATCTCTGGTTCTCCGGGGCCACCACGCTCGCTGCCGCTCCCGTTGCGATGGTGGCGCTCGTGGCCACCGCGCCCGCGCTCTACTACGCAGCGATCGTGGTTGCGGAGCTGCTGCTGTTCATGTCGACCGGGCCGATCAACGCGGCCATCATCAACATGGTGTCCCCGCTCGAGCGGGCGCGCGCCATGGCGTTGAGCATCTTCACCATACATCTGCTCGGGGATGTGCCTTCACCGCCGCTCATCGGCCATCTCGCGGTCAGCGATTCGCTCGCGCGAGCCGTGCTCATCGTTCCCGCTGCGCTCGCGGTCGGTGGGGTCATCTGGCTGCTCTCCGCCCGGGCAGAGGCGCGCGCGGGCGAGCCCGTAGCCGCTTGACCGCGCCTCTGTCGTTGCAGGCATCGCCGCCCGCGGCGCGCCCACTCGCGACGCTGCCGCGCGAGCAGCTGCAGGAACGGCTGCGCGCCGCGCTCGCCGCGGGCGAGGGGCGAGTCGGTGCCCACTGCATCCACGAGCTGTGGATGCGCGGCGAGTTCGGCGCGAACATCGACTCGGCACTCGCAGCGCTGTGGCGCAGCGCCGGCCCCTCGATCCCCGAGTGGCTGCCGATGCGCTATTTCGAGTCGCTGCCGACGCTGTATGAAGTGGCTCTGAGGTTCAGTGCCACGCGGCGGGGGCGCTGCAACCTCTACCTCGTGCTGCTCGACTTCGAGGATCGGCGTCGCGGCCCCTACGGGGTGTACGTCGGCATGACCCACCACACGCCGGCGCAGCGCTTCGATCAGCACAAGGCAGGCATTCGTGCCGCCGGCAGCGTGCTGCGGCGCGGACTCGAGGTGCTCACCGGGCCGGTGCTGCACCTGCAGGGCATCGCCCGGGCCGAAGCGCTGCGACTCGAAGCACAGCTCGCGGACGCGCTTCGCGACGCCGGGCTGCTCGTCGAGGGGGGCCATTAGGCGGACAGCCATAGTCGGCCTCGACTGACAGCTCGCTGGGCCGGCGGGCTGATGTCCGCACCGCGCCGCCTCAGTCAGATTGGCGGGCAGACGTGGCCACGAGC
>JAFAVO010000187.1 GCA_019242385.1 Gammaproteobacteria bacterium
AGGAACAGCCACTGGTTCCAGCGGTAGTAATCCGGGTCGCAGGTGGCGATCTCACGGCTCCAGTCGATGGCAAAGCCCAGTGACTTGAGCTGCGCGCGCATGTGCGCGATGTTCTCCCGCGTCCACTTCGCCGGCGGCACGCCGTTGGCTGTAGCGGCGTTCTCGGCCGGCAGGCCGAAGGCGTCCCAGCCCATCGGTTGCAGCACGTTGTGGCCCTGCATGCGCAGGAAACGGGCGAGCACATCGCCGATGGTGTAGTTGCGCACGTGGCCCATGTGCAGCCTGCCGGAGGGATACGGCAGCATCGACAGGCAGTAGAACTTGGTGCGCGCCGCGTCCTCGCCGACTTCGAAGGCGCGCCGCTCTGCCCAATACTGCTGCGCGGCGCGCTCGACCGCCGCGGGGTCATACGTCTCGTGCATTACCTGTTATGGGAGACGCAACGGTACGAAGATCTGCGCGTCCTCACGTTGTATCAGCAGCGCTACGTTCTTGCCGGCGGCATGCGCCGCATCCTGGAGCTCCTTCACCGAATGCACGCGCTTGCCGTTGATGCCGAGGATGATGTCGCCCGGCTGTATCTCCGCCGCCTGCGCCGGTCCCGAGACCTCCTCGACCAGCAGGCTCCCCTGGGTGTTGGCCTGCTCCTTCTCGCGCGGCTCGAGCGGACGCACCGTCAGGCCGAGCGCGCTCGGTTGCCCGCCCGCGGGCTGCTTGGGCTTGCTGCGGTAGGCAACGTTCTGTGGCTGCTCCTTGAGCTCCGCGACCTTGACGCTGAGATTCTGCTCCTTGCCGCTGCGCCACAGCGCGAGATTCACGTCCGCCCCGGGACGCATCCCGGCGATCTGGCTCGAGAGCTCGCCATAGCGGTCGATCGGGCGGCCATCGACCGCGAGGATCACATCCCCCGGTGCCACGCCCGCGCGCGCGGCCGGGCCATCCTTCTCCACCGAGGAGACCAGCGCACCGCGCGGCCGATCGAGGCCGAAGGACTCGGCCAGCTGCGCGTTGACGTCCTGGATGGTGACACCGATGCGACCGCGCACCACGTGCCCGGTCTTGATGAGCTGCTCTTCGACGTTGCGCGCCACATCGATCGGGATGGCGAAGGAGACGCCCATGAAGCCGCCGGTGCGGCTGAAGATCTGCGAGTTGATGCCGTTCACTTCACCGGACATGTTGAAGAGCGGGCCGCCGGAGTTGCCGGGGTTCACCGGGACATCGGTCTGGATGAAGGGGACGTAGTTCTCGCCCGGCACCGAGCGCGCAGTCGCGCTCACGATACCCGCCGTGGCGCTGTTCTCGAAGCCGAACGGCGAGCCGATGGCGAGCACCCACTGTCCCGGCCGGATGCGCGAGGGATCGCCGAGCTTCACGATCGGCAGATTGGTGCCGTTGATCTTGATCACCGCCACATCGGTGCGCTCGTCCGCGCCGATGACCTTGGCCGGAAACTCCCGCCGGTCGGTGAGCCGCACGGTGACCTCATCGGCGTTCGCGACCACGTGGGTGTTGGTGAGGATGTAGCCATCGGAGTTGACGATGAAGCCCGAGCCGGCACCGCGCACCGGGGCCTGGCGGCCCTGCTGACCCTGATCCGGGGTCGGAATGCCGAAGCGGCGAAAGAAGTCGTAGAAAGGATCATTGGGCGCGAGACCAGGCACGCCGCCGCTCGACTGCGCCTTCTCGACGACCTCGACGTTCACCACCGCGGGCCCGTAGTGCTCGACCAGCTGCGAGAAGTCGGGCAGTGCACGGCCGGTCCCCGCTTCCGCCGGAGTGGCGGGCTGCGCGGCGGCAGCCGCAAGCATTCCGCTGTCGCCCGACCCGCCAGCGGGAGGCGGCGCCTCGGCGCGGCCGGACTGTGCCGAAAAACCACGCGAGCAGGCGCCCAGGGCCAGCAGAAGCGCGCAGGCTGCCACCGGGCGCCACCGCGCCTGCTTCGAGAATAATCGGGGGGATTCCCAGCTGGTGTTCATGGCAGCACTTCCATCGCTACCGGGGCTGCCGGCGGCGCAGTCTCCTATCATTCCGTACCCACAGCCCGTACGCCAGCGCCAGAGCGGCCAGGCTGACTACCAGCCAGTTTCCAACATATGCGTAGGGCGACAGGCCTGCGTAAGGGACAATAGCTGAGACCACCGTCCCAGGGGTGAATTCCGCTGCCCGGGCGATGACTTCGCCGTGGGGACCGATGACCGCGGAAATGCCGTCATTGGCGGCGCGCACCATGAAACGGCCCTCTTCCAGCGCCCGCATACGTGCGATCTGCAGGTGCTGATGGCGGGCGGTGGAATGCCCGAACCAGGCATCATTGGTGACATTCACCAGCGCGTCGGCGTGCGGCAACACCCTGAGCATCGAGCTGCCGTAGGCGTCTTCGTAGCACACCGTGGTGCCGAGCTGCAGGTGGGCCGCAGGCAGCGCAGGCTGGTCAGCCGCGCCGCGGGTGAAATCCGAGTACGGCAGGCTCATCAGGCGCATCCAGTTGCGCACGAAATGCGGTACCGGGAAGAACTCGGCGAAGGGAACCAGGTGCCGCTTGTCGTACCAGGTGAACTGCCGCTCATCCAGTGCCAGCATCGAGTTGAAATAGCGCGTTCCGCCCTCGGGATTCTCCTCGGCACGCAGTACGCCCAGGATGACGTTCGAGCCGTGGGCGCGTGCGTCGCGATAGAGCTGGTTGATGTAGGGCACGATGTCGTTGGCTACATCGGCAGGTGCGGACTCCGGCCAGACGATGAGCGCGTTGCCGAGCACGCGATCGGTGAGCGTGCGGTACAGGCGCAGCGTCGTCTCGCGGTTGCTCTCGAGCCATTTCTCGTCCTGCGGAATCGCGCCCTGCACGATCGCCACCGAGACCGGCGGCCCGCTCGCATGCGTCCAGGAGTGGTGATGGAGCGCGAGCCCGACCACCCAGGGAACGACCAGGACGAAGATCGCCGCCGGGCGGCCGCGCGAGCCACCGCACAGGAGCATGGTCAGGGCGCCGGCACCAAGCAGCAGCAACGCGCTGATGCCATAGACCCCGATGACGGGTGCAAAACCTGCGAGCCAGGTGTCGGTTTGCGAATACCCGAGCGACAGCCACGAGAAACCCGAGAGGAACCAGCCACGCCACCATTCCATCAGCAGCCATGCGGCAGGCAGGGCGACTAGCCAGCGGACCGGGCCCCCGGCGGGCAGCCAGCGTGCTGCCACGTAGCCAAGTCCGGCGTGATACAGCCCCATGATGCTCACGAGCCCCAGCATCAGCGTGCCGGCGAGCCAGATCGGGGCACCGCCGAAGCCGTGGATGCTGATGTACAGCCAGTAGGTGCCGGCGGCGAAGGTGGCGAAGCTGAACCAGAAGCCGAGGCTCGCCGCCTCGCGCGGGCGCGCGCCCTGCCACAGCCACATGAGCAGTGCCGGCGAGAGCACCGCGAGCGGCCACAGATTCAGC
>JAFAVO010000226.1 GCA_019242385.1 Gammaproteobacteria bacterium
GAGCAACGGCACCTTCTCCTCCATCGAGGGGTAGTACATGAGCTGGCGGACGCGATCGACCGTCATCTTGTCCGGCTCGATGCGCACCAGCTCGGGGTTGTTCATGTGCTCGTAGGCGAGCTCGAGCACCCGGTGCGAGAGGGTCGCCGAGAACAGCATTGACTGGCGGCGCCCGGGCGGTGGCAGGCGGCGCAGGATGTAGCGGATATCGGCGATGAAGCCCAGATCAAACATGCGGTCGGCTTCATCGAGCACCAGCACCTGGGCGTATTTGAGGTCGAATATATGCTGCTTGAAATAATCGATCAGCCTGCCCGGCGTGCCGATCAGCACGTCACAGCCGGCGCTGAGCTGCTGACGCTGCTTCTCGTAGTCGATGCCCCCGAACACCACCGTGTGCGTGAGCCCGGTGTGGGCTCCGAGCGCCAGCGCGTCGCGATGGATCTGCACGGCGAGCTCGCGGGTCGGCGCCACCACGAGCGCGCGCACGGAGGTCGCGGAGCGACCCGGTGCCGATGGCCGGCTGAGCAGCGCCTGATAGAGCGCGACGAGAAATGCCGCCGTCTTGCCAGTGCCGGTTTGCGCCTGTCCGGCAACATCGCGGCCTGCGAGCGCGATCGGCAGCGTCTGCGCCTGGATCGGCGTGCAGATCACGAAGCCTGCCGCGCGGATGCCGGCCATGACCTCAGGCTTAAGGCCGAGGGAGTCGAAGGTTATGGAATCGGAGCGTGAATCGGTCATCAGTTAGAGCAAACGGTTACCGCAGTTGCGGCTGAGAGACTTGAAAAATGGCCGCGGAAGCGCTACAAAGTGTAGGAGACAGCGGACCTGCAGGTCCGCGCCTGCCGAACCTACCCTTAGTTCCTTTTGGACACATACTCAATCACGAGTTATTAGTGTAACCGTTTACCGGGAGTCTCTGGCATCGCTTTGCGCGGCTTTCTGGCCGACCCCGCGGCGGATTCACTTTCCAAGGGATTTTTCACGCTCTGCATTTGACGGAGGTTGAACCGCGTGAGTAGCCCGCACATTGTGCACACGACGGACGCCACATTCGCACAGGACGTCCTGAAGTCCGAAAAGCCGGTGCTGCTGGATTTCTGGGCCGAGTGGTGTGGTCCGTGCAAGATGATCGCTCCGATCCTCGATGAGATCGCCAGCGAGTATCGCGACCGGATCAAGGTCGCCAAGATCAACATCGATGAGAACCCACAGACCCCGCCGAAGTTCGGTATCCGCGGCATCCCGACGCTGATTCTGTTCAAGAACGGCACCGTCGAGGCGCAGAAGGTCGGTGCGGTCTCCAAGTCGCAACTGGCGGCATTCCTGGACACCAATCTCGATTCATCCGATCAAAGGTCTATTAAGTGAGAGGCTATCTCGGTAATCAGGGCCGTAACCGGCCCAACAAGGGCCCGCGCCACGGCAACCGTGACGGCAACCGCGGCAACGGCGGCGGCCGCCCCGATGATCTGATGCACGAGCCCGAGGTGTTCGACGCCGACGACTCCGAAATCATCAGCCCGGCCGAGCTGACGCAGTCGCGCAGCTCCATGAATCTGACGGAGCTGAAGTCGAAGCCGATTCACGAGCTGGTGAAGATGGCCGAGTCCATGGGGCTCGAGAACCTCGCCCGCTCGCGCAAGCAGGACATCATTTTCTCGATCCTCAAGGCGCACGCGCGCAACGGCGAGAACATCTACGGCGACGGCGTGCTCGAGATCCTGCAGGATGGTTTCGGCTTCCTGCGCTCGGCGGATGGCTCCTACCTCGCCGGACCCGACGACATCTATGTGAGCCCGAGCCAGATCCGGCGCTTCAACCTGCGTACCGGCGACACCATCTCCGGACTGATCCGGCCGCCGAAGGACGGCGAGCGCTATTTCGCCCTGCTGAAGGTGGGCGAGATCAACTTCGATTCCCCGGAGAGCTCGCGCAACAAGGTGCTGTTCGAGAACCTGACGCCTTTCCACCCCACCAAGCGTCTGAAACTCGAACGCGGCAACGGCTCTACCGAGGACCTGACCGCGCGCACCATCGATCTGGTCGCCCCGATCGGCAAGGGACAGCGCGGCCTGATCGTCTCCCCGCCCAAGGCGGGCAAGACGATGCTGCTGCAGAATATCGCCACCTCCATCACCGCCAACCACCCCGAGGTGTACCTGATCGTGCTGCTGATCGACGAGCGGCCCGAAGAGGTCACCGAGATGCAGCGCACGGTGAAGGGCGAGGTGGTGTCGAGCACCTTCGATGAGCCCGCGGCACGCCACGTGCAGGTGGCCGAGATGGTGATCGAGAAGGCCAAGCGTCTGGTCGAGCACAAGAAGGACGTGGTGATCCTGCTGGATTCCATCACCCGTCTGGCGCGCGCCTACAACACCGTGGTGCCCTCCTCGGGCAAGGTGCTGACCGGCGGTGTCGATGCCAACGCGCTGCAGCGCCCCAAGCGCTTCTTCGGCGCGGCGCGCAACATCGAGGAGGGCGGCAGCCTCACCATCCTCGCCACCGCGCTGATCGACACCGGCTCGAAGATGGACGACGTCATCTACGAGGAATTCAAGGGCACCGGCAACAGCGAGATCCATCTCGACCGGCGCATCTCCGAGAAACGCGTGTTCCCTGCGGTCAATATCAACCGTTCCGGTACCCGCAAGGAAGAGCTCATCACCGACCAGGGCGAGCTCGCCAAGATGTGGATCCTGCGCAAGCTCCTGCACCCGATGGATGAGCTGGCCTCGATCGAATTCCTGCTCGACAAGATGAAAGACACCAAGTCGAACGGCGAATTCTTCGAGGCGATGAAACGCTGACGCCCGGCGGGCGCAACGGCAGGCGCCGCGGGCCCGTGCGCGGGCCGGCTCCGGGCTGCCGTTGTGCGAAGCGAGTCACGTCGCCATCCGGCAACGCTGGCTGGAGCAGGCCGGGCCTCAGTAAGATCAGCCGCATGCGCATCCTGCCGATGCTTGCGGCGTTGTTACTCGGGAGCCTGGCGATGCCGGTGCTGGCGGCGGACCGCGACCCCTACTCGGGCGCACCGCTGCCGCCGGCGAAGCACGAGCCGGCGAGTCCGATCACCGACCACTTCTACATACGCGCCGCCTTCTTCGCCCCGAAGTTCGACACCAACTTCCGGGTCGACCCATCGAATGCGCCGGCCGGGACGACCGGCACCCCCCTCAATGCCGAGAACGACCTGGGCCTCGATCACCGGCAGCACAAGGAGCGGGTGGAGTTCATGTTCCGCATGCGCGAGCGCAACAAGGTGCGGGTCGACTACTACGAGGCCAAGCGCAACGGCAGCCAGGTGCTGGCGAACGACGTCATCTTCGGCAACGAGACCTTCCCCGCGGGGCAGACGGCGGTCACCCAGTTCGACCTGCAGCAGTTCGACATGACCTACACCTACTCCTTCATCCGCAACAACCGCTTCGAGGTCGGGACCGGTCTGGCTGCCTACTTCCTGCAGGTCGATGTCATCGGCCAGGTACCGGCGCAGAACCTGCGGCAGGAAGTGAGCGCGGCGACGCCCTTTCCCGCGCTGCCGCTCGATCTCACCTGGCGCGTCTCGAGCCGCTGGGCCGCGACTGCGCGGGCGGCGTTCCTGAAGATCAACCACCACAACCTGAGCGGGCGCTACTGGGACAATCACGCCGACATCCAGTACCGCTGGGTGCCGAATTTCGTGATCGGGGCGGGCTTTAGCTCGATCCGCACCGATCTCACCCGCGTCGGCGGCAGCTTTCCGGGCGTGGTCAACATGACCATCACCGGTCCGGAGCTGTTTCTGCGTTTCAGTTATTAAATGGGGCAAAAGACGCCTGCGGCGCTTTTGCCGCCTGCGCCGCAGGTACCTCTGGTGATCATGCGGTGACCACGTACGCGCGCGCGAACAGCTCCGGCATCCGTACCGCCCGCCCCGAATCGAGATTGATGCACACGTAGTCGATGCGTGCGCGCGCGAGGGTGGCCCCATCGGCGAGACGCCTGACCTGGAAGCGCCGCTCGGCGCGCAGCCGGCCGTCAGCGCTCACGATCCAGGTCGCCGCCTGGATGCGATCGCCGCGCAGCGCGGCGCGCAGATAATCGATCTCGATGCGCTGCGCGGCCATGCCGCGGCGCAGTGCCACGCACTGCTCGAGTGGCACACCGAGGCTGGCCGAGTGCGACCACGCGACAAGGTCGAGCCAGGTGAGATACACCGCGTTGTTGACGTGATCGTAGGCGTCGATGTCTTCGGCCCTGACGGCGAGCTCGATGAGGTGGGGCGCGGGAAAATCGAAAGCGGCGCCAGCGTGGGCTGTCGTCATGGGCGCGGCGCAGCGAGCGCCCGATGGCCGATATCGCGCCGGTACTGCATGCCCGGCCAGTGCACGCTCGCAGCGAGCTGATAGGCAGCGCGCTGCGCTGCGGCGATGTCATCACCGAGCCCCACCGCACACAGTACCCTGCCACCGTTGGTCAGCACTCTGTCGGCTTCACGCCGGGTCGCAGCATGAAAGATCTTGCCGGGGAGGAGTGCGGCCCGCTCGAGCCCCTCGATGATGTCGCCGCGCTGCGCGGCCTCCGGATAGCCAGCCGCCGCCAGGACGACTCCCAACGCGGCGCGCGCGTCCCATTGTGCGCTCACGGCATGCAGCCGGCCCGCGAGCGCCGCCTCGCACAAAGCCGTGAGATCGGACTGCAGGCGCATGAGCAGCGGCTGCGTCTCGGGATCGCCGAGCCGGCAGTTGAACTCGAGCACATTCGGGGTGCCATCCGGGGCGACCATCAGACCGGCATAGAGGAAGCCGGTGTACGGAGTGCCATCGCCTGCAAGTCCCGCGATGGCCGGCTCGATCACCTCGCGCATGATGCGCTGGTGCAGAGCGGGCGTCACGAGCTGTGCGGGCGAGTATGCGCCCATGCCGCCGGTGTTGGGTCCCTGATCGCCGTCCCTGAGGCGTTTGTGGTCCTGCGAGGTCGCAAGCGGTAGTACGTGTTGTCCGTCCGCGATGACGATGAAGCTCAGCTCCTCGCCCTGGAGGAATTCCTCGATCACGACCTCGCGGCCGGCTTCGCCAAACTGCCCGGCGAACATGGCCTGCGCGGCCGTCACCGCCTCCGCGGGCGAGGCGGCAATCACTACTCCCTTGCCCGAGGCGAGGCCGCTCGCCTTGACCACCAGGGGCGCAGGTTGCGAGCTCACCCAGGCTGCATCGAAGTTCGCGTGCGTGAAGGTCACGGACCGTGCGGTGGGGATCGCATGACGGCGCAGGAACTCCTTCGCGAAGGCCTTCGACCCCTCGAGTCTGGCTGCCGCGCGGCTCGGCCCGAAGCAGGCGAGCCCCGCGGCGCTGAATGCATCGACGACGCCGGCGACGAGCGGCGCCTCGGGGCCGACGATGGTGAGATCGATGCGCTCGCGGCGCGCCAGCTGGACCAGCGCGGCGATATCCTCGGTGGGGACCGCGACGTTGCGCACGCGCGGTTCCGCTGCGGTGCCGGCGTTCCCCGGAGCGACCAGCACTTCTTCGACGCGCGCCGCCGCGGCGCATTTCCACGCGAGCGCGTGCTCGCGGCCGCCGCCGCCGATGATCAACACTTTCATGGCCGAGCCACCCCGCGCGATGTCAGTGGCGGAAGTGGCGTATGCCGGTGAAGACCATGGCCATGCCGTGCTCATCTGCGGCCGCGATCACCTCCGCGTCGCGCCGGCTGCCGCCCGGCTGAACTACGGCAGCAATACCGTAGCCCGCGGCGACGTCCAGATTGTCGCGGAAGGGCAGGAACGCATCGGAAGCCATCACCGCTCCGCGCAGCGCGAGCTTCTCATCGGTCGCCTTCATGGCGGCGAGGCGTGTGGAGTAGACCCGACTCATCTGTCCGGCACCGACGCCGAGGGTGGCGCCGCCGCGCGCGAAAACGATGGCGTTCGATTTGACGAACCGGCACACCCGCCACGCGAAGCGCAGATCGGCAAGCTCAGCGTCGGTCGGCGCCCGCCGCGTCCGCACCGACCAGGCAGCCTGAGTGCTATCGCCACGATCGGGTGATTGCGCGAGAAGTCCACCGGTAACGCTGCGGAACTCGAGTGCGCCACCTGCCGGCGCGGCAAGATCTCCGAGCACGAGGACGCGCACGTTCGGCTTGGTGGCGAGCACGTCTGCCGCATCGGCCTGCAGCCCCGGTAGCGCCAGTACCTCGATGAACTGCCGCTCGCTGATGACGCTCGCCGTTGCGGCATCGAGCTCACGGTTGAAGGCAATGATGCCGCCAAACGCCGATGTCGGATCGGTGCGGTAGGCAGCTTCGTAAGCGGCGAGGATATCCTGCGCGACCGCCACTCCACAGGGATTGGCGTGCTTGACGATGACACACGCGGGCTGCGCGAACTGGCGCACGCACTCGATGGCGGTGTCCGCATCGGCGATGTTGTTGAAGGAGAGATCTTTGCCTTGCAGCACGCGTGCCGTGGCGACGCTCGCCCCCAGCGCCGGCACGTCGCGATAGAACGCGGCAACCTGGTGGGGATTCTCGCCGTAGCGCAGATCCTGAACCTTGTCGAAGACGAGAGGTAAAGCCGCAGGGAAGGTCGCGGCCGCCCCTGCGTGCTGCGCGCAGAGGTAGGCCGCGACCATCGCGTCATAGCGCGCGGTGTGCGCGAAGGCCTTGGCAGCGAAGCGCGCGCGTGTGGCCTCTTCGCTCCCGCCGCCATGTGTGGCCAGCTCCTGCAGTAACTGCGGGTAGTCAGTCGGGTCGACCACGACCAGCACGGCGGCATGGTTCTTCGCTGCGGCGCGCAGCATCGCCGGTCCGCCGATGTCGATGTTCTCGATGGCTTCGGAGTAGCTGCAGCTGGGCCGGCTCACGGTGGCGGCGAAGGGGTAGAGGTTAACGACCAGCAGATCGATCGGCAGAATGCCGTGCTGCGCCATGATCGCATCGTCGATGCCGCGACGACCGAGCAGTCCACCATGGACCCGCGGATGCAGTGTCTTGACGCGGCCATCCATGATCTCCGGGAAGCCGGTGTAAGCGGCGACCTCGCGCACAACGACACCATGCCTCGTCAGGAGCTCGGCCGTGCCGCCGGTGGAGAGGATCTCGACACCGCGTGCCGCGAGCGCGCGCGCCAGCTCCAGCACTCCGGTCTTGTCGGACACGGAAAGCAGTGCACGGCGCACCGGCAGCGGCATGGGACTCATTCCCTCGTGGGGCGCGGCGGCATCGCGCCGCGCCAGATGCTCAGGAACCGCCGAGGCCGAACTGTTTCAGCTTCTTGCGCAGAGTGCCGCGGTTGATGCCGAGAATACCCGCTGCGCGCACCTGGTTTCCCTCGGTGTAGTCGAGTACGGCCTTGAGCAGAGGCTCCTCGACTTCGCGTAGCACCAGATCGTACAGATGCGCGGGCCGGTGACCGTTGAGGCTCGCGAAATAATCGTTCAGGGCGCGCTCGGCGTGGGTACGTAGCGGCAAGTCCTTGCCGTTCGAACGTGAGGTGAGATCCCTGCGAGCTCGAGCGGTTCTCTTGCT
>JAFAVO010000135.1 GCA_019242385.1 Gammaproteobacteria bacterium
TACAACGTCCTCGGTGCCGGGGATGCATTTCTTGCCGGATTCCTCAGCGGTTATGTGCGGGGTGCACCGCACGAGGAGAGCGCGCGCCGCGGTAACGCCTGCGGCGCACTCGCCGTATCCCGTCTGCTGTGCTCCCCGGAGTTCGCAACCTGCGCGGAGCTCGAGCATTTTCTCCTTCACGGCAGCCGCTATCGGGCGTTGCGCCATGATCCCGAGCTCGACCATCTGCATCATGTCACGACCCGGCGTGCTCAGCCGGCTGCATTGCGCGCCTTTCTCATCGGCGCTCGGGCGTCGCCGCAAGGGCCGACTGCCGCGACGGCTACGGCATCTGAGCGCCTGGAGCGGCTCGAGACGCTCGCCGTGACCGCGATCTCGCGGGTCGCCGCCGGCCGGACAGGCTTTGGAGTCGTGCTCGATGCCCCGGTGGCCGCAGCGGCCTGGCGCGAGGCGGCGCGCAGCGGGCTCTGGATGGCCGCGGCCGTCCATCGCCGCGACTCGCGAACGCTGGAGTTTCCAACGGCGAGTCTCGCCCTGCGGCTCACGGAGTGGCCGATCGATCGCACGGTGTACTGCCGCTGCGAGTACCACGCGAATGACCCGGATGCGGTGCGCGAGGTGCAGGAGCGCAGGCTCGCACGGCTCGCCGCGGTGTGCCGCGCGCAGCGGCGCGAATGGGTGCTCGAGATCGCAGCGGGCGCCCCCGATCCCCTCGCGGGCGATGCGCTCGCTGGGGATGCGCTCGCTGGAGATGCGCTCGCTGGCGATGCGCTCGAGCGTGTGCTGTCGCGGCTGTACTCCCTGGATATCCGCCCGGACTGGTGGGTGCTCGGGTCGGGACCCGCCAGCGATCGCTGCACGCGAGCGGCTGCGCTCATCAGCGCCAAAGATCGCCATTGCCGCGGCGTACTCGTCGCACTTGCGGCGAAAGAGGCGCCTGCCACGCTCGCCGCGGTGGCCCGGGTGCCCTTCGTGCGTGGCTTCATCGCCGGCGGTAGCATAACCACGCATGCCGCAGAGGCTTACCTCGCAGGTCGGCTGTCCGATGAGGCGGCCATGACCGAGCTCGCGGAGGCCTTTGCGGCTCTGGTCGATGCGTGGGAGAGGAGCTCGAACTGATGGCGCTGCGGCTCACGGTGGCACAGGCGCTGGTGCGCGCCATGGCGGCGCAGTGGACCCTCATCGAGGGTGAGCGGCGGCGTCTGTTTGCCGGAGTCTGGGCGATATTCGGGCACGGCAACGTCGCCGCGATCGGCGAGGCACTGTATGCGGCGCGCGATTTGCTCCCGACATACCGCGCGCACAACGAGCAGGCGATGGCGCACGCCGCCGTGGCCTTCGCCAAGGCGTCGTACCGGCGCCGCATGATGGCCTGCACGACCTCGATTGGCCCGGGCGCGACCAACCTCACGACCGCAGCAGCAGTCGCGCACGTCAACCGGCTGCCGCTGCTGTTGTTGCCCGGCGATGTGTTTGCCACGCGCGCTCCGGATCCGGTGCTGCAGCAGGTCGAGGACTTCAGCGACGGTCTGGTCAGCGCGAACGATTGTCTGCGGCCGGTATCGCGTTACTTCGATCGCATCACCCGCCCGGAGCAGCTGCTCACCGCGTTCCACCGCGCGGTGCAGGTCCTGACCGATCCGGCGCAGTGCGGGCCGGTCACCATCGCGCTCTGCCAGGACGTTCAGGCCGAGGCGTTCGACTGGCCGGAGGCGTTCTTCGCCGAGCGAGTGTGGACGCTACGGCGGCCGCCACCCGATGCCAACGAGCTCAGCGCAGCCGTGCACGCGTTGCGCGTGTCACGGCGTCCGCTGCTCGTGTGCGGGGGAGGGGTGCTGTATGCACAAGCCGGCGGCGAGCTGCGCGCCTTCTGCGAGCGCCATGGCGTGCCGCTGTGCGAGACGCAGGCGGGCAAGTCAGCGTTGCCGGGGAGCCATCCGCTGAATCTCGGTGGCGTTGGCGTCACGGGCACTGGGGCGGCGAATGCGCTCGCGCGCGATGCGGACGTGGTGCTTGCGGTGGGTACGCGGCTGCAGGATTTCACCACGGGCTCCGGGACGCTGCTCCACGCCAGGGGTCAGCGCCTGATCGCGCTGAACGTACAGGCCTTCGACGCCTGGAAGCAGGGCGCCTTGCCCTTGATTGCCGATGCCGGTGAAGGATTGAGCCGCCTGAGTGCGGCGCTCGGGGACTGGCACGCAGAGCGCGGTTGGACGCAGCGGGCACAGGCGGAGCGGCGCGAATGGCAGGGTACCGCCGCGCGGTTCACCGCCGCGACCGCGGCATCGCTCCCCTCGGATGCGCAGGTGATCGGCGCCGTGCAACGTGCGGCGCGCGATTCGGACATCGTGCTTGGTGCCGCTGGCGGGCTCCCGGGTGAGCTGCACAAGCACTGGCGTGCGGAGCGCGCCGGCGGTTATCACCTCGAGTACGGCTACTCCTGCATGGGCTACGAGATCGCAGGTGCGCTCGGGGTGAAACTCGCGCATCCGCAGCGCGAGGTGATCGTCATGGTGGGGGATGGCTCCTACCTGATGCTCAACAGCGAGATCGCGACCTCGGTGCGCATGAGACTGAAGCTCATCGTGGTGCTGCTCGACAACGGCGGCTTCGGCTGTATCGAGCGCCTGCAAGGCGCTACCGGTAATGCAAGCTTCAACAACCTGCTCGATGCGGCCGGCAGCGACCCGGGCAGTGGCATCGATCTGCTCGCCCACGCCCGGAGCCTGGGGGCGAACGGGCAGCGCGTAGAGGACCTGGCCGCGCTCAGCTCCGCCCTTGCCGCGGCGCGCCAGGCAGATCGCACCACGGTGCTTGTCATCGAGACCGACCCGGCCGCGAGCACCACCGCGGGGGGGCATTGGTGGGACGTCGCGGTGCCCGCAATCTCCAACCGGGCCGAAGTGCGCGCGGCGCGTGAGCGGTACCTGCAGGCTCGAGCCGCGCGTGCGGACGAGCTCCCGTGAGCATTCGCTTCGGCGCGAATCCCATCATCTGGTCGAACGATGATATGCGCGAGCTCGGCGGCGATATCCCGCTCGAGACCTGTCTCGCGCAGGCGCGCGAGATAGGCTTCGAAGGCATGGAGCTCGGGCACAAGTTTCCCCGCGATGCCAGCACACTGGCCGCCCTGCTCGGTCGATTCGGCCTGGCGTGCGTTTCGGGCTGGTACTCCTCGCAGCTGCTCAGGCACGATGCGGCCGGGGAGCTCGAGCGACTGCGACCGCATCTCAATCTACTCAAGGCGCTCGGCAGCAGGGTGCTGGTGTTCGCCGATGTGAGCGGCGCGATCCATGGCGATCGCACCCGGCCGCTCAGTGAGCGGCCGCGGCTCGCCGCGGGCGACTGGGATCCGTTCGGTGAGCGTCTCACGCAGATCGCCGCCGCAACCGCAGCCGAAGGAGTGCAGCTCGCCTATCACCACCACATGGGCACCGTGGTGCAAAGCGAGGCGGACATCGATGCGATGATGCAGGCGACCGGAGCCGAAGTGGGGCTGCTGCTGGACACCGGACACGCCCGATTCGCGGGAGCGGACCCGGTGGCGCTCGCCCGCCGCCACGCGGCAAGGGTGCGGCACGTGCACGCCAAGGACGTGCGCGCGGAGGTCGCGGCTCAGGCTGAGCGTAGCGACTGGAGCTTCCTGCAGTCCGTCGTGGCAGGGGTGTTCACCGTTCCAGGCGATGGCTGTGTGCCTTTCGAGCAGGTGTTTCGCGCGCTGCCCGCCTATTCCGGCTGGATCGTGCTCGAGGCGGAGCAGGACCCGCACAAGGCCGACCCGCGGACCTATGCAAGCCTCGGACTGCGCAACCTTCGCAGGCTCGTGGCGGAGAGCCTCCGGTGAGCCGCTCGCTGCTCGTGAAACCCGACCTCTCTCCGGCAGCTCCGCAGGTGCACCACATCACGCCCGAGAGTGCCGGCTGGCGCTACGTCGGGTTCGAGGTCTTCGACCTGACTCCGGGACGGACGCTCGAGCGGCGCCTGCAAGGACGCGAGCAGTGCCTGGTGCTGCTCTCCGGTCGCGCGGCGATGCGCGTCGATGATCAGAGCTTCGGCACGCTCGGCTTGCGGCGCACGCCCTTCGAGGGCAAGCCTTTCGCGCTCTATGTGCCCGCCGGGGCGGCGCTCAGCGTGACGCCGGCCTCGAGCTGCGAGCTGGCGCTCTGCTCGGCTCCGGCCAGGGGCGTCGTGCCGCCACGGCTCATTCCGCCGGAAGCAATCGGCGAAGAGGTTCGCGGCACCGGCACCAACACCCGCTACATCCGTAACGTGCTGCCCGCGAGCGCCCCGGCGGAGTCGCTACAGGTGGTCGAGGTCGTCACACCCGGCGGACACTGGTCGAGCTATCCGCCTCACAAGCACGACAGCGACCGGCAGGGCGAGACGCAGCTGGAGGAGACCTACTATCACCGGCTCGCGCGTCCCGGAGGCTTTGCGTTTCAGCGGGTGTACACCGATGACCGGACACTCGATGAGACCATGACGGTCGAGGATCGCGATGTAGTGCTCGTGCCCCGCGGCTACCACCCGGTGAGCGCCGCACACGGTTTCGACCTCTACTACCTCAATGTGATGGCCGGGCCGGTGAGGCGCTGGCTCGTGAGCCAGGCCCCCGGATATGAGTTCCTCGCCCCGCGCTGAGCGCCCCGCGCGGCGCCAGGCCGGAGCACGCACTCGAGTTGGCGTCGCCGTGCTCGGGTGTGGCCGCATCGGTCGCATCCATGCGGGCAACCTCGCACGGCACCCGCGTGGCAAGCTGGTCACGGTGTTCGATGTCGTCCGCAATGCTGCGCAGCAGACCGCGACGGACCTCGGCGTCAGATGCGCCGCCAGCCTCGATGCGTTGTGGGCCGATCATGAGATCGGTGCGGTGGTGATCGCGACACCGACCGACACGCACGTGCCACTGATCATCGCGGCGGTGCAGGCCGGTAAGGCGGTGTTCTGCGAGAAGCCCATCGATGTGGACCTCGAGCGCGCGCGCTCCTGCTGGGAAGAGATCGCGCCGTACCGGCCGAAGCTCATGATGGGCTTCAACCGGCGCTTCGATCCTTCGTTCCGCGCCTTGCGCGAGCGGGTGCAGCGTGGCGAGATCGGCCAGCTCGAGCTGCTGCTCATCACCAGCCGCGACCCAGCGCCCCCATCGCTCGCCTACCTGCGCAGCTCCGGCGGGCTGCTGCGCGACATGACCATTCACGATTTCGACATGGCGCGTTATCTCGCCGGGGAGATCACCCAGGTCCAGGCTTTCGGTGCGAACCTGGTGGATCCGAAAATCGGCAAGCTGGGCGACATCGACACCTGCACGGTCTCGCTACGGGCGAAGTCCGGTGCGCTGCTGCAGATCAACAACAGCCGCCGCTGCGTCTACGGCTATGACCAGCGCATCGAGGCCTTCGGCGCAACCGGTATGCTGCGCGCGGAAAACCAGCGCCCGACGTCGGTGGAGCTCTCGACTGCCGGGCAGACCGCCGCGGGCGACCCGGTGTTGAAGTTCTTCCTCGAGCGCTACGCCGACGCGTACCGCGCCGAGCTCGATGCGTTCATCGATGCGCTGGAGGAGGGCGGCCCGCTCACGCCCGATTTTGCCGATGGCATCGAGGCCCTGCGGCTGGCG
>JAFAVO010000032.1 GCA_019242385.1 Gammaproteobacteria bacterium
CCTGTTACGTCGTGTTCCACGCGCTCAAGGCCGGCACGCTCAAACTCACCGACCCCGTCACGATCAGCGAGCATGCATGGCGCGCCGAGGGCTCGCGCACCTTCCTGCAGGTGGGCACGCGCGTGCCGGTGGACATCCTGATCAAGGGCATGATCGTGCAGTCCGGCAATGATGCCACCATCGCGCTCGCCGAGCACATCGGCGGCACCGAGCCGGCTTTCGCGCAGATGATGAATGAGTACGCGCGCCGGCTGGGCCTCAGCGCCACGCACTACGTCAACAGCGACGGCCTGCCGAGCGCCGAGCACTACACGAGCGCGCGCGATGTAGCCATGCTCTCCAACGCGCTCATCCGCGACTTTCCGCAGTACTACCCGATCTTCGGCCTGCGCGAGTTCGTGTGGAACAACATCCGCCAGGGCAACCGCAACGGACTGCTCGGCAAGGATCCCTCCGTCGATGGCCTGAAGACCGGGCACACCGACAGCGCCGGCTACTGCCTCGCCACCTCCGCCAGCCGCAACGGCATGCGGCTCGTATCGGTGGTCATGGGCGCACCGAGCGTCAAGGCTCGCGAGGAAGCGAGCGCGGCGCTGCTCGGCTACGGATACACCTTCTACGAGACCATCCGCCTCAAGAGCGCGCACGAGACGGTGCTCAAGCCGCACATCTACAAGGCGGCCAGTGAGTTCGCCGCGATCGGCGTGCCGTACGATGTCTATGCCACCGTGGCGCGCGGGCAGGCCGCGGGCCTGAAGACCCGTGCGCTGCTCAGCCGCGAGCCGCTCATCGCGCCGCTCACCGCCGGGGAGAACGTGGGCGAGCTCACCGTGGCCGACGGCAATGGCGAGGTCATCGAGCGCGTGCCGCTGGTGGCGCTCAGTGCCGTGCCGCAGGGCGGGCTGTGGACGCGCGCCTGGGACAGCGTCTCGCTCATGTTCCACTGAGGCCGTACATGGCCGACCCGCTGCCCCTGTGCTATCTCAACGGCGAGTTCCTGCCGCTCGCGGAAGCGCGCATCTCGCCACTCGACCGCGGTTTCCTCTATGCGGATGCGGTTTACGAGGTCATGCCGGTCTACCGCGGGCGGCCGTTCCGCTTCAGCGCGCACGGCGAGCGGCTGGCGCGCAGCCTCGCCGCCATCGGCATGGAGGATCCGCACAGCGCTGATGAATGGCGCGGCATCCTCGGCGGGTTGATCGAGCGCAACGGCGGCGGTGACTGTTACCTCTACTGGCAGGTGACCCGCGGCGCGCAGCGCGGCCGAACGCACGCACCGCTGCCACAGATCCCGCGCACCGTATTTGCGTTCTGTGCGCCGTGGCCGCCGCCGCCCGCGGACCTCCTCGAGAACGGAGTCAGCTGCGTGACCGCGACCGACACCCGCTGGGCGCGCTGCGACATCAAGTCGACGGCGCTCCTCCCCAACGTGCTGTTGCGCCAGCTATCGGTGGACGCGGCTGCGAGCGAAACCATACTGCTGCGCGATGGAGAGCTCACCGAGGCCTCGGCATCCGCGGTGCACGTGGTGCTCGGCGGCGAGCTGCTGGTGCCGCCCAACTCGCGCCGCATCCTGCCGAGCACCACCCGCGGCGCGGTCGAGGAAGTGGCCGCGCGCGCGGCAATCGCCTGCCGCGTCCAGGCGATCAGCGAGTCGCAGCTGCGCGCAGCCGATGAGGTGTGGATCTCGGCCGCGACACGCGAGGTGCAGCCGGTAACCCTGCTCGATGGTCATCCGATCGGCAGTGGACGACCCGGTCGCCTGTGGCGCCGGGTGTACGAGGAGTTCCAACGCTACAAGGAGGAGCTCGCCGGCACCCCCTGGTGAGCGCGGCCGGCCGGCAGGCGCTGCGCGGCCCGGCCCCCTGTGACGCGCGTCGCACCCGGTTGGCCCGTAACCGGTTTGTCACCGGCTTGTGACCGGGGCGAAACTGACCCCCTTGGGAGGCCCCCGGTAGCATTGTCGGGATGTCCATCACCCTCGATCAGGTCACCAAGCACTATGGCGGTGCGCCCGTCGTCAACGATGTCTCGCTCGACATCGGCGATGGGGAGTTCTTCGTACTGCTAGGCCCGAGCGGCAGCGGCAAGAGCACCCTGCTGCGCGCGATCGCCGGCCTTTCGGGCGTCGACCACGGGCGTATCTCGCTGCACGGACGCGATGTGACCCACGTCGCGGCCCGCAAGCGCGGCGTCGGGCTCGTCTTCCAGAACTACGCGCTGTTTCGCCACATGACCGTGGCCGACAACATCGAGTTCGCGCTGCGCGTGCGTCACATGCGCGCGCGTGCGCGGCGCGCGCGGCGCGAGGAGCTGCTGCGCCTGGTGGCGCTCGAAGGCATGGACGATCGCCTGCCGGCGCAGCTCTCGGGCGGCCAGCAGCAACGCGTCGCCGTGGCGCGTGCGCTCGCGCACAAGCCCGAGGTGTTGCTGCTCGATGAGCCCTTCGGGGCGCTCGATGCGAAGATCCGCGAGGAGTTGCGCCGCACCATCCGCCAGGTGCAGCGCGAGCTCGGAATCACCACGGTGCTGGTGACGCACGACCAGGAGGAAGCCTTCGCGATGGCGGACCGCATCGGCATCATGAATCAGGGCCGGCTGCTCGAGGTCGGCGCACCGCACGAGCTGTATGCGCGGCCGGCGACACGCTTCGTGGCGACCTTCCTCGGTGCCGCCAACCTGTTTCTCGCCCGGCGCACACCTGATGGCATCCAGGTCGGCGGCAAGACCATGGGCAGCGCCGAACGGGCACCCGGTGCGCCCGAGCACGAGGTGGTCGCGGTGGTCCGCCCCGAGGAGGTGGAGCTGGCTGCGGCACGCGAGTCGCTCGGCTCGCGCTACCTCGGCAACGGCGTGATCGATGAGATCACCTTCACCGGCGCGCTCGAGCGGCTGCGCGTGCAGCTCGATGAGGCGGTGCACGCGCCGCTGCTCGCGGCGAGCGATGCCGATGCCAGGGCACTCCAGGTGACCCGCACGCGCCAGGTGAACCGCGGCTTCGAGGTGCAGCAGGGACAGACGGTCGCGGTCGGCCTGCGCCGGGTGCACGTGCTGCCGACTCCGATCTCGAGCTTCACGGCCTGCGCGCCGAGTGCGCTGCGTGCCGATGTGCTCAGCCGTCAGCCGCTGCTCGCGGAGCTGGTGGCGCGCATGAAGACGCGCGTGGCGGTACGCATCGAGCCGGCGCTCGGACACACCGATGCGCCCTGCGAAGCCCAGGGCGAATTCTTCGGCACCACCGTCATCGCCGCCGAGGGCGACAACGTCGAGCGCGCCGAGTGGCTGCTGCGGCGGGGGGTCAAGGACCTGCTGGTGTTGCCCGAGGCAGCCGCGCCGCCCCAGCGCGTGCTGATCCACTGGATGGGCGAGGCGGCACGCAGCGCGACACTGGCGGTCTCCGCCAGCGTGCTGCGGCACGTGCCGGCCGAGGCCGTCTACCTCGGCATCTTCCCCGGCCGCAGCGACAGCGAGCGCCACTCCTACGGCATGCGCGAGCTGCTCGATGCCCGCTCCGAGGCCCAGGCCGCACACGGCCTGGAGATGCGCACCGAGCTGCACTTCGGCGATGTCGCGCAGGAGCTCACGCGCCGCCTGGCCGAGGCGCCGGCGCAGATGCTGATCGTCGGCGTCACCGAGCTCAAGCACTTCGCGCAGGGCTTCCGTGCGCTGCTCGATGGCGGGCGCTGGCCGGTGCTCATCGTGCAGCGCGGTGCCCCATGAGCTTCCGTAAACCGAGTGTGCTGCCCGGCTTCGGGCTCACCCTGGGCTTCACCACCTTCTTCCTCTCGGCCATCGTGCTGCTGCCGCTCGCCGCGCTGGTGCTCTCGGCCGCCTCCATGCATTGGAGCGACTTCGTGCGGGTGGTGTCGAGCCCGCGTGCGCTCGGCTCGTACCGGCTCTCCTTCGGTGCTTCGCTGCTCGCCGCCACCATCAATGTGGTGTTCGGCTTCATCATCGCCTGGACGCTGGTGCGCTATGAGTTTCCCGGGCGCAAGATCATCGATGCGTTGATCGACATGCCCTTTGCGCTCCCCACGGCGGTCTCGGGCATTGCGCTCACCACGGTGTTCGCGCAGAACGGCTGGATCGGCCGCTACCTCGAGCCGCTCGGGGTGAAGGTGGCCTACACCTGGCTGGGCGTGACCCTCGCCCTCACCCTCATCAGCATGCCCTTCGCGGTGCGCGCGGTGCAGCCGGCACTGCAGGAGGTGCAGCGCGACCTGGAGGAAGCGGCCGAGACCCTCGGCGCACGGCGCGTGTACGTGCTCTGGCGCATCATCCTGCCGACGGTGCTGCCCGCCCTGCTCACCGGCTTCACGCTCGCCTTCGCGCGCGCGGTCGGAGAATACGGCTCGGTGATATTCATCGCGGGCAATCTGCCGATGAAGACGGAGATCACCCCGCTGCTCATCGTGATCCACCTCGAGGAATTCGACTACCAGGGTGCAGCCGCGCTCGGGGTGGTGATGCTGGCGATCTCCTTCGTGATCCTGCTCGCCATCAATCTGCTGCAGGCCTGGGGACGGCGGCGGCACGTGCAGGCGGCCCACTGATGGCCGCGGTGCTGCCACATGGCGCGCTCGCCGACGATGCCGCCACGCGTCCGGGCGAGCATACCTGGGTACACGCCATCGTCCGCTGGCTGTGCATCACCGTCTCGCTCACCTTCATCGCCGCGGTGCTGCTCGCGCCGCTCGCCACGGTGTTTGCCATGGCGCTCGCCCACGGCCTCGAGGTGTACGCGCGCAGTTTCGCCGATCCCGACACGCTCGCGGCGATCCGCCTCACCCTGACGACCGCGCTCGTGGTCGTGCCGCTCAACACGGTATTCGGGCTGGCCGCCGCCTGGGCGATCGGCAAGTTCGAATTCCGCGGCAAGAGCATGCTGATCACCCTCATCGATCTGCCGCTCGCCATCTCTCCGGTGATCTCCGGCATGGTGTTCGTGCTGCTGTTCGGGCTGCACGGCTGGTTCGGGGTATGGCTGCAGGAGCATGACATCTCGATCGTGTTCGCGCTGCCCGGCATCATCCTCGCCACCATGTTCGTCACCTTTCCGTACGTGGCGCGCGAGCTGATCCCGCTCATGCAGCAGGTCGGCAACGACGAGGAGGAGGCCGCCATCACCCTCGGTGCCGGCGGCTGGATGACCTTCTTCCGCGTCACCCTGCCGAAGGTGCGCTGGGGCCTGGTGTATGGCATGGTGTTGTGCAATGCACGCGCCATGGGCGAATTCGGCGCGGTATCGGTGGTGTCCGGACACATTCGCGGACTCACCAACACCATGCCGCTGCACATCGAGATCCTCTACAACGAATACAACTTCGTCGGTGCCTTCGCCGTCGCCTCGCTGCTCACGCTGCTCGCGGTGCTGACGCTCGTGGTCAAGACGCTGGTCGAGCGCACCGGCTATCGCAGGCGCTGAAGCCGATGCTCGAGCGTCTGCGGCTTCTCGTGCTGTCGCTGTGGCCCGACCCGGCGCGCACCAGCCTCACCTGGTGGCTGGCGGCGATCCATCTGGGGCTGGTGCTGCTCGTAGCCGGTGGTATCACCTGGTCGGCGAGCCGCATGCTGCGC
>JAFAVO010000116.1 GCA_019242385.1 Gammaproteobacteria bacterium
TCAACCGTGTCGTACAACCGCCTGTTCGGATACTTCTTTATAGTTCGCGGTTCGCTCATTGCACGTCCCTCACTATGGTTCTCCCTGCACCTTCCATAGTGCGTACGCGTTCGGTGACATACCTTATTACAACCGCCGGGCGAACCCAACTTAGACTGAGGTCCAATGGTCGCCGGCGCGAACCTCGCGTACAGCATTGAGCAGCTCCGGACGCCAGTTGGCACAACCCCATTCGACGATGGCGGCCGGTGACTCGAGCTGAAGCTCAGCGGGAGGCTGCTGTTGGAGCAGCACGAGCGCCTCGCACAACTGCCGGCTCGCGGCCTGCGCGTCGATTCCTACGGAACGTTTTGATTTTGCGAGTTTTTCACCACCTGGCTCGGTCACCACCGGCAGGTGGGCGTAACGCGGAGTGGCGTATCTCAGCGCCTGCTGCAGTGCGATTTGCCAGGGTGTGCTGTCGAGGAGATCGGCGCCACGCACCACATCGGTGACGCCTTGGAGCGCATCATCGACGACCACGGCCAGTTGGTAGGCAAAAACCCCATCACGGCGGCGGACGATTACATCGCCGCGCTCACGCAGCAGGAACGAGCATGGCCCCTGGAGTCGATCCTCCACCCTCACAGCAACATCTTCGACCCGGAAGCGCATTGCCGTTGGTCCACTGCGTCTCGGCCCGCTGCGGCAGGTGCCCGGATATCCGCTGTCACTTTCCAGGTCACGGCGCGAGCAGCTGCACTCGAAGGTCGTGCCGAGCGCTGTTAAATGCTCGAGCGCCTGCGCGTAGTGGGCGGTGCGCGCACTCTGATACTCGATGACACCGTCCCAGTGCAGCGCGAAGAGCTCGAGGGTGCGAAGGATGCTCCCGGCCGATCCTTTCAGCACACGCGCGCGATCGAGGTCCTCCATGCGCACGAGCCAGCGCCCGCCCTGACTGCGGGCATCGAGATAGCTGCCGAGGGCGGCGACGAGCGATCCAAGGTGCAGCGAACCGGTGGGCGAGGGTGCAAAGCGCCCGACGTACTGCTTGGTTTTTTCCGGGGTCCCCACCCGGGGTCCCCGGGAAATCGCGCTTCTTGTCGACTGGTTGGCGCTCACCGATGGTGGCAAGCGCGATTTCCTGGGGTGGGTTTTTAGCGGTAACGGTCGTCGCGGTCGCCGTACTGCCGCTCGCGCCGCTCGCGCCGCTCCTGCGCCTCGAGGCTCAGTGTCGCGACCGGACGCGCTTCCAGGCGCTTGATACCGATCTCTTCGCCGGTCTCGAGGCAGTAGCCGTACGAGCCGTCCTCGATGCGCTTGAGGGCATCGTCGATCTTGCGGATGAGTTTGCGCTCGCGATCGCGGGTGCGCAGCTCGAGGCTGAATTCCTCTTCCTGCGTCGCGCGGTCATTGGGGTCGGGGAAGTTCGCGGCCTCGTCCTTCATGTGCGAGACGGTGCGATCCACCTCGACCATGAGGTCGCGTTTCCAGGTGTTGAGAATGTTGCGGAAGTGCTCGAGCTGCTCCTGGCTCATGTACAGCTCGCCGCGCTTGACCATGTACGGCTGGACGTTGCGCGGACCCGCAAGGAGGCTGCCGGGCTCTATGCTCTCGGCGTCATCGGCCTCGGGGTTGACGGGCGGCTGCGCGGCGCGCGGCTGCGCGAGCGGCGACGTGGGCGCTGGCGGGGTCACCGGGGCGGGCGCGCCCGGACGCTGCGGCTTCCTGATCTCCGCCGCCGGCTCGAGCGATGCTTCGGCTGGATGCGCCGCGGTCACTTTGCGCGGGGGCACGGCGGTGCTCTTGCGGGCGTGCGCGGCCACGACCCGGGCACGCGCGCTGTCGGGTTTGCGACCGAGCGCTTTGCGCGCCGCGGGCCGGCTGGGGGCTTTCTTGCCCTTGCTGGACTTCGCGGCAGGTCTCTTGGCCGGCATCAATGGCTCCTCAAAAACGGCCTCAGGCCCTTAAAGAACGCGCGATTATACCGGCCGACCCCCGCCTGTACAGGGCTCCCGTCTCAAGGGTTGCAGCGGTCCTCGCAGCTCGTTTCCTGGGCCGGAAGCGGGGCTAGGGGAGGCTCACCGGCAAGGGTGGCTGCCAGCTCTCCTGTCGGCGCTCGACGACGACGGTGGTGTAGATCCCGCCGCGTACGTTGAAGCGCGCGCTGATCCGCAGGAACCGCGGCCGCAGCGTCGCATCGAGGTGGTCGGCGATCTCATTCGTCACCGCCTCATGGAAAGCACCGCGGTCACGGAAGGACCAGATGTAGAGCTTCAGCGACTTCAGCTCCACGCACAGCCGGTCGGGCACGTACTCGAGATCGAGCGTGGCGAAGTCCGGCTGTCCGGTGCGCGGGCACAGGCAGGTGAACTCCGGGATCTGCATGCGGATCGTGTAATCGCGCGCCAGCTGCGGATTGGCGAAGGTCTCGAGTTGCTTGGTGGGCGTGCCCGCCATATTCCACTACACTACACCACCATTCTCGAAGGGCGCAGGCACGACGGAAGAAATCAATCGATGCGGCTGACCAAGATCAAGCTCGCCGGCTTTAAATCCTTCGTCGATCCGACCCAAATCAACCTCCCCAGCAATCTCACCGGCGTCGTCGGCCCCAACGGCTGCGGCAAGTCGAACGTCATCGACGCGGTGCGCTGGGTAATGGGCGAGCTCTCCGCCAAGCACCTGCGCGGCGACAGCATGACCGATGTGGTGTTCAACGGCTCGGCCGCGCGCAAACCCGTCGGCAGCGCTTCGGTGGAGCTCATCTTCGACAATGCCGATGGCAAGCTCGGGGGTGCCTACGCCGCCTACAACGAGGTCTCGCTGCGGCGGCTGGTGGGGCGCGATGGTACCTCGGCGTACTTCATCAACGGCACGCGCTGCCGGCGCAAGGACATCACCAACCTGTTCCTCGGCACCGGCCTCGGCTCGCGCAGCTACGCCATCATCGAGCAGGGCATGATCACCCGCGTCATCGACGCGAAGGCCGATGACATGCGCGCCTTCGTCGAGGAGGCGGCGGGCATCTCCCGCTACAAGGAGCGGCGCAAGGAGACCGAGGTGCGCATGGCCGAGACGCGCGAGAACCTCGAGCGGCTGCAGGACGTGCGCGATGAGGTCGAGAAGCAGATCCGCCATCTGCAGCGCCAGGCCGCGAGCGCACGCCGCTACCAGGCACTCAAGGAGCAGGAGCGCCGGCTGGCCGCGGAGGTGCTGGCGCTGCGGCTGCGCGATCTCGACAGCGGCGCGCAGGTGCACGACGCCGCGCTGCGCGAGCGCGAGCTCGCCATGCAGGCGGAGCTTGCCGCACAGCGCGCGGCCGAGGCTGCCATCGAGAAGCAACGTGCGGTGCATAGCGCGCACTCCGACGGCCTGTCGGCGGTGCAGGCGCGCTACTACGAGGTGGGTGCGGACATCTCCCGCCTCGAGCAGTCGATCGAGCACACGCGCGAGCTGCGCGAGCGCCAGCGCGATGATCTGACGCAGACCCGGACCACGCTTGCCGAGCTCACCCAGCACATCGAGCGGGATGAAGCCGAGCTCACTGTGGTGCGTGCGGCGCTCGCCCGGCTGACACCCGAGCGCGAGGCCGCGCAGCGGTCCGAGGAGCAGGCGGCCACAGAGGTCGAGCTCGCCGAGCAGCGGCTGCAGCAGTCGCAGCAGCGCTGGGAGGCGCATACCGCAGCGCGCGCCACGGCCGAGCGCAGCGCCGAGGTCGAGCGTGCGCGGCTCGAGCAGCTCGAGGCCCAACTGCGCCGGCTCGAGAGCCAGGCGGCGCGCCTCGCGGCCGAGCGTGCCGATCTCGGCTCGCTCCAGCTCGCCGAGCAGCTCGCGCAGCTCGAGCGTGAGGAGGGGCAGGCGCGCGCTCAGGGTGAGGCACTCGGCAGCGCGCTCGGGGCCGCACAGGAGCAACTGCAGGCGGCGCGCGCCGCCCAGCTCGCCGCCGAAGAGCGCCTCGAGGCCGCGCGCCAGGCGCGCGAGCTCGCACAGGCGGAGCTGACATCGCTCGCGGCTCTGCAGGCGGCGGCGCTCTCGGACCACTCCGGCGAGGCGAACGAGTGGTTGCTCGGCACCGGCCTCGCCGCTCGCCCGCGCCTCGTGGCGATGCTCGAAGTCGAGCCGGGCTGGGAGCGCGCCGTGGAGACTGCGCTCGGGGACTATCTCGAAGCGGTGTGCGTGGACGAGCTCGATGCGCCGTCGGCCTCGCTCGGCACGCTCGCAGCCGGCAGCGTCATGTTGGTGGAGGACGCCGCCCCATCCGCCGCCGGTGCGAGCGACAGCCTTGCGAGCCACGTGCGCGGTCCAAAGGCTGCGCTCGCGCCACTTACCCACATCCTTACCGCGGCATCACTCGCCGAGGCGCTGCGCGCGCGCGCCGCCCTCGCCGCGGGGCAGTCGGTCATCACCCGCGAGGGCGAGTGGATCGGGCGCGACTG
>JAFAVO010000297.1 GCA_019242385.1 Gammaproteobacteria bacterium
CAGCCCGACGACTGTGGTGGCGAGAATCGCAACGATCAGCCGCGGCGACCTCACCGCAAACCACAGCATGAGAATGATGGCCGCGCTCGCCAGCACAGCGATCAGGCCTGCGCGTTGCGCCAGCGTGGCGAATTCCTCATCCTGTAAAGGCACCGGACCGGTGAGGCGCACGCGCACGCCGTGCGCAGCATCGAGCTGCAGGCGCTGCGCCGTGCCGCGGATCGTGTCGATCGGTAATTTGCCCGGCTGCAGGCGGGTGAAATCGAGGCGCGGCTCGATCAGGATGACGTGCCGCAGCTCGCGGCTATCGGGCGCGTGCCCGGTGATCAGCGTGCGCCACGAGAAGAACTGCACCCGGCCGGAGACCAGGCCCTCGAGGGCATCGGCCAGCGAGCGCAGGGGAGTGCGCAGATCCTCGACCGGCGTATCGCCGTTGTTGACGCCTTTGGCCACCAGCGCAAGCGTGTTCGCCAGCCCGCGCAGCGAGGGGTCCGCCGCCAAGGATCCGAGGAAGGGCTGCACCCTGATGATCTGCGCGGTGATTTTCCTGACATCCTCGGTCGAGGCGAAGAGCAGGCGGTTACGCGTCCAGAAGGGTCCGGCGTCGGGCTGTTGCACCGAAGGGAACAATTGAGTTTCCCTTGCGAGATTCGCGGCCAGCGCGCTCGCGGCCGTCTCGCTCAGCTCCGGTGTCTGACCGTCGACCACCACGACGATGTCGGAGCTTTCCTGGAGGAAGGCCGCGTTGAAGGCCGCCTGTTGCACGCGCCAGGGCAGTTTCGGGGACAACAGCGCGTAGGTGTCGGTGGTCATGGCGAAGCGCCGCGCGACGTAGTGACCCATCACCGCGCACAGGATCATCAGGACCGCGAGCACCAGCCACGCGCGCGCCACCGACCAGCGCACGAGCCGGCCGATCCGTGCAGACTCGAGCAGCGGCAAAGCGGATGGCTGAGGGCCGGCCACGGCGCTGATCGCTACCCTGCGCGGGGCGGCTGCCGCGAGCGCAGCGCGGCAATCGCCGCGGGGCCAACATTGGAGTCGCCGAGGATGGCGACCAGAAGCGTCGCGAAACCGAGCAGCACATCACGTGCACGGCGTGCGAATGAGGCCGCGATCCCCGCGGCAGCGGGTATGCCGAATACCGCGGCGGCAAGCAGATAGCTCACCTCCTGTACTCCGGCGGCGGCCGGCACCATCCAGCTGAACGTGCGCAGTCCGGCGACGGTTCCATCGATGGCCAGCGCCTCGGCAAGAGTGAGGTCGATGCCGAGCAGGCGGAACGTGATCCAGACCTCCCCGGCAGCGAGGAACCAGCACAGCAGGTGCAGGGCAAATCCGCCCCAGAGGTAGCCGCGCTCGCGCAGGATGCGCTCGAAGCTCAGCCTGATCTGCGTATCGAGCGGACCATCGGCCAGCGAGAACACTTCGGGCCAGCGCGCACTGATGGCTCGGGCCATGGCTTCCAGCGAGGCAGTCAACGAGCGGCGCGCGAACAGGAGAATTCCGACGAAGATAGCCGTTGCCGCCAGAGCCACCGACAAGGGACGGGTGAGACGCGAGTGCGGTGCCAGTACCAGCAGCGCCGCGAGCGCGGCCAGGGCATACGGCACCTTTGCGGCGAGCTCGACCACGCCGTCGATGCCCGCGGAGACGGCACCCACCGTGATGGCGCGGCCGCGGCCGAGCGCGCGGACACCGAAGAGCACACCGCCGAGCTGCAGGAACGGCAGGAGCTCGCCGGCCGCATCGCGCACGAAGCGGGCCCACACGAACCTGGACGGTGAGGCCGGCGGGTCCCTGCCGGAGGCCAGCCGCCAGGCGCAGCCCATCAGCGCGACCATGGGCACATGAACGAGGGCCAGCAGCAGAAGGCCGCTGAGGCGCAGGCTCGCAACCGCACGCAGCACCGCCCCTGTCCCGGCATAAAAGACCGTGGCCGCGACGGCGGCGGCACCGACGATGAGTGCGATGACCGTGTGTCGTCGCACGTCAGGCCGTGGCGGGTCTCAATGATCCGGTCGCGAAGTGCTCAGTCTCGATACCGAAGGTAGCGGTGTAGGTCGCAAAGCGCTCGTGCAGCAGCTGCGCATCCAGGCCGAATTCGGCCAGCCGGTAATCGTGCCAGGGCCGTCGCGCGTTCGCGGTGGTGCGTAGCCAGCTGCGCATGCGCCCTTCGGCTTCCTCACTCAGCGCCAGCCCGCAGTGCCTGTACACCACCCGGATCGAGTCGAGGGGGCGCGCCACGATCTGGCGATAATTCAGGTGCAGCACCGAAGCATCATCGGCCAGTGCGGCCATGCGCCGTGCGCCGTCCATCCAGGACGCACTGACTTCCCGACCGATCTCCAGCCGATCGATGCTGCGCGCGAAGGGCCGGCGCAGCACCTCGGTCAGCTTCGCGACCGAGGCGAGCACCCGCACCGGGTCGCGATGCACCAGCACCAGGTGCGCATCAGGGTAGACCTTGCGGATGTCATCGAGTGCAAACAGGTGATCCGGGGATTTGAGGATCCACCTGCCGCCGGGAAGCTGTGCATCCAGATGCTGGAGAAAACGCCGGTGGAATCGGTAGGCCTCGAGAAAACCACTGCGCTCCAGCCAGCTGTTGTAAGAGGGCACGCGGTACATGGCATCGAAGCGCAGGCTCTGGAACACCTGTGCCGTGATGTCGGTGCACTCCTCGGGCGACTCGATCGCCACCGGGTGCAGCGCATTGAGCTCCGGGGCGATCATGCGGAACAGCGCGAGCTGCAGGCTCACCCAGCGCTTGCGCAGCGCCGTGCCGAAGCCCGCCTGCGACGCGTACGGGTACACCAGCTGAAACAGCCGCGGCGCGATGGTGCCGGGGTCCTGGAGGATCAGACGGTGTAGGAACGTGGTGCCACTGCGCGGCATGCCGGTGATGAACACCGGCGCGTGGATGGGACGCGCCAGCACCGAAGGACACGCCGCCTCGACCTGATCGAAGTGCAGCAGATTCCTCAGGCAGCGCAGCACGTCAATTCTCAGGGCGCGCACCCCGAAGGAGCTCAGGTCCGCCTCTTCGTTACAGGCGTGGAGCAGGTGCTCGAAGGGCCCGATAAAAGACCGATCGGCAAAGTCGCGCCGCTTGCCGCGTCGTAATGCAGATTCCAGCAGATCATCGGCCCGCAGGGGCCCTCGATGAGCTCTGTCGGGTCTGGCGGCCCACCCCATCCGCTCCTTGCGCGTATCTCCCATCAACCACTCCCGATGGACACCGGCCGACACCTGCGCCTGTGCAATGGAGGATGTCGATAACAGCCGCAACATATCCTTTATAGGGAGCGCTCCGCACTAGGACGAAAGTGCAATGCGCGCTGAATCTTTCGGGTAGTGAGACGCTGAGGTGAAACGGACGCGCTCAAGATCACGCCGGCGCATCAGATGACAGGAGGCGAGTCAGCCGAAGCCCCAGCGCAACTGCGGCCGCGCATCCTGTCAGTACGGACGCTCGCTCTCAGCAGGGATGCTCGGGGTCCTCTGAAGCCACTCTTGCCACCGGGACCGATTCGAAGCCCGGCGGCAAATCCTTGCCGAGAATGCCGCAGGCCCCGATGGAGAATGGCTCCGGCACGGCGACGATATGGCCGACCTCGGTGATGGCCCCCGCCAGGCAGGCGTCCTCGAGCAATGAGCTGGTGGCGTCCCCTGCGTAGCAGGGGATTCCTGCGCCACTGAGCTGGCGCGCCATGAGTTGGGCCGCGGTCGGACTCACACTGCAGGCGACCGGGGTGAGCTTTAGAATGTTTTTGAGCCCATCGATGCGGTGGCGCTCCACGTGGACCCCATAACGCGCCGAATGCATCCGCTGGGAGGCCTCGACGATATGACAGGGAATGCCTTGTGACGCCACGAACTTGGCGAACACCTGGGCGCTGGCCTCATCCCCGAACCTGACCACCGGCTCACTGTAGTCACTAACGGTCATGTGCTCTTGTACGATCCCCGTGCCGTGCTACATAAAGCAGCGCGCCGCCGGCACCGACTTACCGTGACAGCCACAAGGGTCGGCCAGCTCACCGCCTGAGGTCAAGGTGGGAAAATCACTTAGCACGCCTACGGAGTGCCGGCCCGTGATGCAGAACCAACTCCTGACTACACCCCGCCTGGCGGATCTCCAACTCAGCCGCCTGAGCAACGATTGCGGCTTCCAGATCGCTCGTCTTCCCAGCGGCGCGATCTTTGCGCTGGAGCATGTGACGCAGACCCAGCGGGTGATGGTCAACCGCTGCTTCGGCTCGCCAATTGCCGCGAGCATGAGCGCTATCTATCTGCGTAGCGGCGGTTCCGCGCCGCTGATCCTCGCCATCGCGGGTGCGCAGCGCGGCTGCAGGCTCGGGGCGAGCCCGCAATCCTTCCGCTGGCAGGGGGAGCGAGATGCGATTGCCTACGAGGTCAGCCTTACGCTGCAGCCGGATCGAAATGTGTGGCTCTGGGGCGTGCAGGTACGCAACGAGCGCGCCACGCCGCTGCCGTGCGACGCACTGCTCGTGCAGGACCTCGGGGTCGGAGACCCCGGCTTCCTCATGAACAACGAAGCGTATGCGAGCCAGTATCTCGATCACCACATCGCCCAGCACCCGCGCATGGGCGCGATCCTCATGGCGCGCCAGAATCTGCCGCAGGGCGGCCGGCATCCCTGGGTCGCACACGGTTGCCTGCAGGGGGCGCGCGGCTATGCGACGGACTTCCTCCAACTGCTGGGGCCCGCCTGGCGCGATGCGGACGACTTCGACATTCCCTTCGGCACCAACCTGGCCTCGGTGCGACTGCAGCACGAGACCGCCTGTGCGGCAGTGCTGTCGACGCCCACCACCGTTGCACCCGGTAGTGCATCCGGGTGGACTTTTTTCGGTTGTTTTCGCGAGGACCATGCGCAGGCCTCCGCCGATTCCGACCTTGCATGGATCGCTGAGGCACTGA
>JAFAVO010000339.1 GCA_019242385.1 Gammaproteobacteria bacterium
GCGGCGACCGGGGTCGAAGCTCATGTCGGTGAGCCGCCCGCAGCATGCGGCGGTGGCCCAGGGGGTGAGCCACGCCCTGCTGCTCCACGATGTCACGGTGCAGCACCTGTGGGAGGCGCTCACCATACTCGAGCCGCCGCTCACGGCTGCGGCCGCGCGGGCGCGCAGCGCCGCGGATCTCGAGGCGCTGAGCGGGGCGATCGAGGCCTTCGGCGCAGCGGCGGCCGATACCGCGATGACGGTGCAGCGCACCGCGGAAGTGTTCCGCTGCATCGCGCGCGCCAGCCACAACCCGGTGCTGGGCCTGGCACAGGAGCCGCTGTTGCAACTGCTCGAGCCCTCGCTGCGCATCATGATCGACAAGGTGCCGCAGGCGCGCGCGCGCATCGCTGCGGCGCACCGGCGGCTGTTCGAGGCGCTCGAGGCGCGCGATGAGCGCGCGGCGCATGAGTGGATGGCGCGCCACATCCGCGATTTCCGCAGGGGTTACGAGCTGGCAGGCATCGATCTGTCGCTGCGGCTGTGACGCGCGTCTCCGAATACCCCGTTGAAATGAGCTGGCCGGCCCTGACATAGCCTATGCTTCGGCTCAGGGCCAGCGCCCTGTTGGAGTCGCGTCATGCTCGGCATGCTGATCTTCTTGTTTCTGGTGCTCGCGCTCGTCGGCTATTTCATCGGCATCTACAACGGCCTGGTGCGGGTACGCGCCGCCGTGAAGCTCGCGTGGTCGAACATCGACGTGCTGCTCGTGCAGCGGCACGATGAGCTGCCGAAGCTGGTCGAGGTGTGCCGGCAGTACATGCAGTACGAGGCGGCGACGCTCGAGCGTGTCATGCGCGCGCGCGCCGGTGTCGATGCGGCACGCAGCGCCGGCAACCTGAGCTCCCTCGGCGCGGCCGAGCGCGACCTGCGCAGCGGGCTGAGCGGTCTGTACGCGGTCGCGGAGAACTATCCGCAGCTCAAGGCGAGCGAGCCGTTCCGCCACCTGCAGGAGCGCATCAGCGGGCTCGAGACCGCGATCGCCGACCGGCGCGAGGTCTATAACGAAGCGGCCAACACCAACAACGTCCGGATCGCCACCTTCCCGGATGCCTTGGTCGCGCGGCTCGGGGATTTTCCCGAGGTCGCGTTGCTGCACTTCCAGTCCGACCAGAAGGCTGACGTGGATCTCAAGGCGGCCTTCTCCCGGTAGCGCGGAGCTGCGTCGGTGCATCCGCTGCACTCGGCTCAGCCATCCTCGTATGCGCTGCTCGCCGTGGCCGCGGCCGCGCTCGCCCTCCTCTCGTTGTGGCGCTTCCTGGTCCGCCTGCGGCGCGAGCGCGTGGTGGCCGACACTCCCGAGGTGCGTATCCGCTCCGCGGCGCAGGGCTACGTGAAAGTGCAGGGATGCACTCAACCGGCCGGCCCGGCAGCGACTGCCGCGCCCTTGAGCGGGCTGCCGTGCGTGTGGTGGTCCTACGAGATCGCGCACGAGGAGCGCGATTCGAAGGGCAATCGCCGCTGGCAGACGACCGATCGGCGCAGCAGCGTCGAGCCTTTCGCGCTGGTGGACGAGGACGAGGCGCGTTGCCTCATCGGACCGGTGCGAGCCGAGATCACTCCCAGCGCGCAGCACGTCTGGTATGGCGCCACTTCCTGGCCAATGAGCGGGCCGCCGGAGGCGGCGGCCTTCCTGCGTCTTGGCAGCTGGCGCTACACCGAGCGCATTCTGGGCGTCGGCGCACGGGTACGCGTGCTCGGCGAGCTGCGCTCGCACTCCGAGGTCGGCGATGTCAGTGCGGCCGTGGCCGCGAAGCTGCACGAGTGGAAGCAGGATCAGGCAGCCCTGCTCGCGCGCTTCGACCTCGATCACGATGGCAGACTGAGCGATGCCGAATGGCAGGCGGCGCGTGACACCGCCGCCCACGAATGTCAGCAGCAGACGCTGCAGTCATCGATCGCGCGCGACAGTGTCATCTCCGAGCCCCTCAACGGCGAGCCATTCCTGATCGCACCGCTCTCGGAAGCCGCACTCGAGCGGCGCGAGAAGCTCTTCGCCGGGCTTTATTTCGGGCTGGGCCTGCTGGGGGTGGTGCTGTGCGCCTGGGCCATCGGCCACAGCGTCTAGCGCGGCCTGCTCAGTGCGCGGCGTGCAACGGCGCGAGCGCGCTGTCCGCCTGCAGTTTCAGCATCGCCGCATAGAATGGCTGCAGCTGATCGAGCTGTTGCTCGGGAAAGGCCTTGAGGTCGGGCGGCGGGCGGTAACCGCTCCAGCTCTTCCCCTCCCCGCCCCAGCCGCGGCCGATGAGCTGTGCCTGCGAGCCGCTCACACCGATCAGCAGCAGCTCGGTCATATCGAGCAGCGTGGGGGCTGGATCGGCGCCACCGGTCACGAAGCACCAGCCGCGGAGGTATTCCGGTAAGTCCTTGTGGCGGGTGGCACCCGCGTGTGCCGCGTCGTTGCGCCCCGGCCCGAGGACGATGAGGGCATTCACGCTCTGGCTGGCCGCGAGCTGGGCATAGAGCGGACCGCATTCCTTCGGCAGGCCCCGGGCAAGCGCCGCATCGAGAAAGCAGCTCTCACGAGCGCGGCGCATCGCATCGCTCGCAGCGAGCGTTACCGGCGTGAGCCCGAGCTCGCCGAGACGGTCCTTGACCGCAGCGAGCAGCATCGCGCTCACCGGCCAGCTGACCGTGTAGGTCTTGAGAAAGCTGTTCTCGATCTGACGCGAGGCATGAAAATGCGTCACCTCCGGATCGAGCAGGTTGACGATGCCGACGCGCGCTCCCGCGGGCAGTGCGAGGCTCGGCGGCGGGTGCGCGGCAGGAAGCCTGATGGGGAGAGAGCCAAGCAGGGCAACCCACAGTGCGGCGCGGTACGGCGTCGGTGTCCTTCGGCTCATGCCTCCCCCCGAGATCGCTCGCGAGTCTAGCGCTCGCGGGAGCGCAGTGGGAAACGCTTTGGCGTGCCGGCGCTCCTCATAACGGGCGCTTATGAGTGCATCACCCGAAACTCCCGAGCGGCCGCGAGGCAGCCGCTACCATGCGCGCACACTCCCCTGGAGGCGCGGCTTTGGCGGTCATCGGCACTGAGCGGGTTCTCTCGGTCGAGCACTGGACCGATACGCAGTTCACCTTCCGCACCACCCGCGATCGCGGGCTGCGCTTCGAGAACGGCCAGTTCGTCATGGTCGGCCTGATGCTCGAGCGCCCCCTGCTGCGCGCCTACAGCATTGCGAGCGCCAATCACGAGGAGCACCTGGAATTTCTCAGCATCAAGGTCCCCGATGGCCCGCTCACCTCGCGACTGCAGCACGTGCAACCCGGTGATGAGGTGCTCGTCAGCCGCAAACCCACAGGTACCTTGCTGCTGAGCGATCTGCGCCCCGGTGTGCGGCTGTACCTGCTCTGCACCGGCACGGGCGCAGCGCCCTTCCTCAGCATCGTCCAGGACCCCGAGCTCTATGGCCGCTTCCGCGAGGTGGTCCTGATCCATGGCGTCCGCTGGGCACGGGAGAGCGAGGTCGTGCGGCGGCGAATTGCGGCTCTCGAGCAGCACGAGCTGCTCGGGGAGCTGGTGCGCGGCGGCCTGCGTTATTGCCCGACCGTGACGCGCGAGCCGCACCGGCATCGCGGGAGGCTCACATCGCTGCTGGAATCGGGCGGACTGCTCGATGAGCTGCACCTGCCACCCCTCGATCCCGCAGCCGACCGGCTCATGGTGTGCGGCAGTCCCGCGTTCCTCAAGGAGACGTGCGCACTCCTCGATGCGCGCGGCTTCGTCATCTCGCCCCACACGGGAGCGCCCGGCGACTACGTGATCGAGCGTGCGTTCGTGACGCACGCTCCGACGCCCGTGACGCCGGTGACTCCCGCAGCACCTTAGCGGGCCGCGTACCGGCGGGGCGCTGGCCGCGCGATCTGCCGCGCCAGCGCGACTGCTATCTCAGTGCGGGGGATGCTCCTCCGGAGTGCGCGGGGCTTGCCCCGCCGGTGGCGGCGGCGGGGTGGCGTCCTGCGGAGGACGTCCCACCTGCGGGCGCTCGCTGGGGCCGATCTCGGGCGCTGCCCGCGACTGCGCCGGCGGTGTGGCGTGCTGCGGTGGTGGAGTCGCGCGCTCCGCGGGTCCCGGCTGCTCGTGCGTGGGCGGCGGAGCGGTCTGTGGCGGTGCCTCGGCGAGGCGCCGAGGCGGCGCCGAGCCTTCACGGGAACCATGCGCGGGAGCCCCGCGCACCGCACCGCTGCCCGCTCCGGTATGCGCAGGCATGACACCCGGCCCGGAATAGTCATTCGGCTGCGGGGTCGCGGCGACCGCCGGATGGCCCTGGTTTACCGAGGCGAGCAGCTCGCGGTTCTCACTGGCGGCGGTGACGTGCGCGTTCTGCTCACGTGTCGGCGCGTGGCGCGGCTGGCGCGCCGCGGCCTGCTCTTCCGGCGTCGGCCGCGCATCGACGCCGCCC
>JAFAVO010000333.1 GCA_019242385.1 Gammaproteobacteria bacterium
GTGCGCGGCAACCGGAAAGCCCGGCACAGGATAAATCCAAGATTGCGGGGCGCTGAGCAGCGCCCCGCCTGAGAGGGCCAGCGCTGGCCGCCGCGGCCGACAGGGCCGTAGGCGCCCCACCGCCCGCCTGCGGCGGGCGAGGGTCCAGGCCTACAGCTGAGTCGAGCCCTGCGGAGTCTTGTTCGGGTCGGCGTCGCGCGGCGGGTGCATGCCGACGCACTGCGCGCTCACCAGGTCTCCCTCCGCCGCGTGCGGCGTCGCGATCATGAGCGCCTTGCCAATCGAATTCTTGCAGGCGTCCTCGTCCTTGAAGAGATACGTCTCGACGTGGGTGATTTCGGTGGTTTTGGGCGCGTACCAGTAAACGTGCATGGCAGCGGTGTGCCCGAGATCCCGTGGCTCTTTGGCATCATCCATGGCCGGCATCTGTGCCCAGGCAAGCGTGGCCAGCAGTGTGCCGGGGACAATGGCGATCAGCTGTTTCATGGCGCGGTTCCTTCCGTGATCTGTCCGCAATGCTCTACTCGTACGGAGCCGGAGCGGCGCGTCGGACGTAAGGGCGCCGTCCTTCTGGATTAGTCCGCAGTCGAGTCGCGGTCGTTCCTTAGGCACCATGGCGGAGACGAGAAAGTTCCTGCGCAGGAGGCACGAGCGCAACGTGAGCCGCGCAGCGCGTTCCCAGGAAATTACCGCGCTCGCCAGGGCGTCTCAGTGTCCGGACGTCCGGCGAGTCGCAGCAGCGTGCGCTGGCAGCGTGTCGGCCGAAGCCGACCTGTCGCTCTAACTGTTGACTGTGGGAGCTGAGCGCACCCTGTCCATTTGCGCAATCTTCGGCTGCGCTACATCGTCGGTGGCGGCAATTGCGTGCGAGGCCAGCGTACCGATGTGGTGCCTGCCCTTGAAGCCGTACCACAACAGCCCGGCGCCCAGGATCACTCCCGTGTAGGCGAAAGCACCCCAGGTGTTGTACCAGGGGGTGCCGTAGACGGCTTCGCGCGGCCAGGCCAGGTTGAGCGCCATTCCAAAGCCCCAAAGCACCGCGACCACGTTTACCAGCAGTCCCCACCGGCCCATGGTGAAGTACCTGCCGGCCGCGAGATCTGCGGGCGGCCACTTGCCCCGCAGCCGCTGCATCAGCAGCGGAGCGGTCACCATGAGGTAGGCGAGGTAGATCATGATCACGGCGATCGATGTCAGCACCGTGAAGATCTTCGGCTGCTCGATATTGACGACCAGGATCAGTGCCGCAATCACCCCGATCACGACCGCCGGAGTGATTGGCGTTTGAGTGTCGGGATTGACCCGGGCGAGCGTCTCGCCGAACGGCAGCGCGTTATCGCGCGCCATCGCGAAGGTCAGGCGGATGGCGGCGGTGTGCACGGCGAGCGAGCACACGGTGACTGCGATCACGATGCAGACCAGGAACACCTTGCCGAGCGGGCCCCACATCACCTGCTCCACGATGTATTGCAGGCCGCCACTGCTGTTCGCGATCTGCGGGTCGCGCAGATCCGGGGCCGACAGGACCGCAAACACCAGGATCGCGCCGCCGATGACGAACGAGGCGAGGATAGCCCGCAGGATCGCCCTGGGGGCGGTGCGGCGCGGCTCGAGCGTCTCCTCGCCGAGCGAGCTCGCGGTGTCAAAGCCGTACATCACGTATCCGGAGGCAAGCGATGCCACCAGAAACAGCCCCAGAAAGCCACCAGGACCGTCGGCACCGTAACCGTTGGTCGAGAAGAAAACTGCCGGGCTGCGCGTGGTGTGAAGCGCCAGAATGAGGGCGATGAGGCATGCGGCAATCAGCTCGATGAAGACACCGGCGCTGTTGATCATCGCCATCAACCGCACCCCGAGGGCATTGACCACCGTGGTGAACAGGATCAGTCCCGAGCCGAGGATCACCGCGTTGGTCGCGAAGTCGTAGGGCCCGGTGCCATCGCCGACGATCTGAAAGCCCTTCCAGAGCCGCGGAAGATTCAGTTGCAACGCGAGCACCACTGCCGACAATGTGACGATCGACGCCGTCAGCATCAGCCAGCCGGCAGACCAGCCGACGATAGCGCTGCCGAGCTGCTTCGACCAGTTGTAGACCGAGCCGGCAACCGGGTATTTCGCCGCCAGCTCCATGAAGCACAGTGCGACCGCGAGTTGGCCGATGAGCACCATGGGCCAGGACCACAGGTACGCCGGACCCGCGATGCCGAAACCGAAGTAGAACAGCTGGAAAGTGCCGGTGAGAATCGAAATATAGCTGACCCCGGCGGCAAAGCTGCCGAACTTGCCGATGCCCCGATCCAGCGACTCCTTGTATCCGAAGTGCTCCATGCCGCTGTCGGTCCGAGCGCTTGCGGCGTCCTCAC
>JAFAVO010000355.1 GCA_019242385.1 Gammaproteobacteria bacterium
TGGGCAAGAATTACTTCCCTTCCAACATCCAGGGATTGCCGACCTGGTACGAGATCCGGGTCACCCACGCGGGCTACGTCGCGCGCTCAGGCCGCGTCGACCTGATGGTGGCCATGAACGCCGAGACCTACGCGCGCGATGTGAAGGAAGTCGCGCCCGGTGGCTACCTGGTGTACGACTCCACCTGGCCGCGGCCCGCGCTGCTCAAGCGCGAGGACATCACCGTGCTCGGTGTACCGCTCGCGCGGCTGTGCAACGAGAACTTCAACGGGGTGCGCACGCGCATCCTGATGAAGAACATCTGCTATGCGGGAGTGCTGGCGGCGCTGCTCGAGCTCGACCTGGCGCACATCCGCCAGCTGCTGGCGGAGACTTACGCCAAGAAGCCGCAGCTGGTCGAGAGCAACATGAAGGCGATTCAGCTCGGCTACGACTACGCGCGCACGCACTTCCAGTGTCCGCTGCCCCTGCACGTGCAGCCACAGGCGCACACCGCCGGGCACATCATGATCGATGGCAACACCGCCGCGGCGCTCGGCTGCCTGTTCGCCGGCGCCACCGTGGCCGCCTGGTACCCGATCACCCCGTCCACCTCGCTGATGGACGCGTTCAAGATGTTCGCCGACCGCATGCGCGTCGATCCAGCGACCGGGCGGCGCAACTTCGCCTTCATTCAGGCGGAGGATGAGATCGCGGCCGTCGGCATGGCGATCGGTGCGATGTGGAACGGCGCGCGCGCCTTCACCGCGACCTCTGGCCCCGGCATTTCGCTCATGAACGAGTTCCTGGGGCTCGCCTACTACGCCGAAGTCCCGGTGGTGATCTTCGACATTCAGCGCGTCGGTCCCTCCACCGGCATGCCGACCCGCACCCAGCAGGGCGACCTGCTGCTGTGTGCCTACGCCTCGCACGGCGACACACGGCACGTATGCCTGTATCCGGCCAACCCGGAGGAATGCTTCTACATGGCCGCGCAGGCCTTCGATCTCGCCGAGCGCCTGCAGACTCCGGTCATCGTCCTGTCGGACCTCGACATCGGCATGAACGATTGGATGTGCCGCGACCTCAAGTGGGACGACAGCTACCGGCCCGATCGCGGCAAGATGCTCGGCAAGGACGAGGTCCTCAAGCTCGAGAAGTTCTACCGCTTCCTCGACCGCGATGGCGATGGCATCGGCTATCGCACGCTGCCGGGTGTGCACCCGAAGGCCGCCTACTTCACGCGCGGCTCGGGTCATACGCAGTACGGCGCCTACACCGAAGACGCCGCCGAATATCAGCTGGTGCTCGATCGACTGCTGAAGAAGTGGGCGACCGCCAAGCGCGTGGTGCCGCGCGCGGTCATCGATGCCACCGCGGTCAGCCGCGCCGGCATCGTCTCCGTCGGCAGCTGCGATGGCGCGATCCGCGAGGCCCTCGACGTGCTCAAGCAGCGTGGCGTCGCGCTCGATTACATGCGCATCCGCAGCTTCCCCTTCAGCGAGGACGTGGAGAACTTCCTGGCGGCACACGAGCTGCTGTTCATCGTCGAGCAGAACCGCGACGCGCAGCTGCGCGCATTGCTCACGCTCGAAACGGCCGTCGACAAGGCGAAGCTGCGCTCGTTGCTGCACTACAGCGGCCTGCCGATCTCCTCGAGCTTCATCGTCGAGGGAGTGCTCGCCGAGCTGCAGCCCGGATCCGAGCTCGTGTCCCCCGAAGCCGCACACGGCTAAAGAGCAGCCGAGAGGCACACATGACCTTTATCGCCAAGCCCAAAGTCGCCCACCCCTCGCTGCCGCGGAACTCCCTCGGCCTCACGCGACGCGATTACGAGGGCGCGCTCTCGACCCTGTGCGCGGGCTGCGGACACGACTCCATCACCGCCGCGATCGTGGAAGCGAGCTGGGCGATCGGGCTCGAGCCGCAGAACCTCGTCAAGCTCTCGGGCATCGGCTGTTCCTCCAAGACCACCGCCTACTTCGTCAGTGGCGGGCACGGATTCAACTCGGTGCACGGGCGCATGCCGGCGATCGCCATGGGCGCCAACGCCGCGAACCGCAAGCTGCAGTACATCGGCGTCTCCGGTGATGGCGATACGCTCTCGATCGGACTCGGGCAGTTCTGCCACGCCATCCGCCGCAATCTCAACATGCTGTACATCATCGAGAACAACGGTGTGTACGGGCTCACCAAGGGGCAGTTCTCGGCCTCGGCCGACATCGGCACCAAGGCGAAGAAGGGAGAGACCAACTTCCAGCCGCCGATCGATCCGGTGCTGCTGGCGATGACCCTCGGCGCCTCCTTCGTCGCGCGCAGCTTCTCCGGCGACAAGCAGCAGCTCGTGCCGCTCATCCAGGCAGGCCTGAAGCACGAAGGTTTCGCGTTGATCGATGTGCTCTCGCCGTGCGTTACCTTCAACGACCACGAGGGCTCCACCAAGAGCTATGCGTACACGCGCGAGCACTACGAGCCGGCGGTGCACGCCGATTTCATACCGCTCGAGCGCGAGATCACCGCCGACTACAAGGAGGGTGAGGCGCTGCCGGTGGTGCTGCACGATGGCAGCCGCATCGTGCTGCGCAAGCTCGATTCGGCCTACGACCCGACCGATCGCACCGGGGCGGCGGGGCAGATTCAGGAGCGCATGCGCGCCGGCGAATACCTTACCGGGCTCCTGTACGTGGAGCCCTCGCAGAACGAGTTTCACCAGGTGAACGGTACTCCGGATGCACCGCTCAACAGCCTGCCCTACGAAGTGCTCTCGCCCGGCTCGAAGGGCCTGGAGAAGGTGCTGGCGCGCTATCGCTGAGTCGGCGCGTCGCTGATTCAGCGCGTCGCTGATTCAGCGGATGGCCGAGCCGAGCGCATAACGAACCGCGAGCTGCCACTGTGTCTCGGTGGCGAGCGCCGGGCCGCCCTGATCCTCCCGGTTGACCGAGCTGCTCGTGACGCGCACGCACTCCAGGGTGAGACGCCAGTGCGCATCGCGGTCGAATATGTAGGCGCCGGTCCAGGC
>JAFAVO010000267.1 GCA_019242385.1 Gammaproteobacteria bacterium
GGCCGCCCCGGGGTCCAGGTGGCGGCCATCACACGCCGTGCCGAGACCTACTACATCGTGCACGTCGACAGCGGCAAGGAGAACGACTTCCCGCTGCTCAATGGCACACCGATCGGCGCCAACGCCACGCGCCTCAATGACAACGACGTCATCCAGCTCGCGGGGGTGAAGATGGGGTTTTTCGTTAACTAATTGGATTGGCCAAAATCGCCTGCGGCGATTTTGGCGGACATCGCCTTCGTTACCGCCGGCAAAAGGCGCGACTTTTGCCGGCTGCGCAGCAGGGCGATGATTGCTCACCGCAGCTCCAGCGGCACGCGGGGACTGACGCTGCAGAGCAGCTCGTAGGCGATCGTGCCGGCGTGCTGCGCAGTCTCCTCTACGGGGAGACCCTCACCCCAGAGCACCACCGGCGTGCCGACGCGCACGCCATCGAGGCCGGAGACATCTACGGCCAGCATGTCCATGGAAACGCGACCCGCGAGCGGCACCCGGGCGCCATTGACCAGCACGCGCGCCCCCGCAGCGAGGCTGCGATGCACCCCATCGCCGTAGCCTGCCGCCACGATGGCAATGAGTGAATCGCGCTCGGCCACCCAATTTCCGCCGTAGCCGACCGATTCGCCTCGCGCAACACGCCGCACGGTGATCACCGAGCTCATCAGGGTCATCACCGGCTTCAGCCCCAGTGACTCCGCCGAGCAGTCCGCGAAGGGCGATGCGCCATAGAGCGTAAGTCCGGGACGCACCCAGTCGCACCCCGTCGGCACATCTCCGAAGATGGCCGCCGAGTTGGCAATGCTCACCTCGTAGCCGAGCCCGTGGGTGACCTCGCGAAAGCGCCGGAGCTGCGCGCGCGTGACCTCATCTTCACGCTCGTTGGCGCACGAGAGATGCGTCATGAGGCGCAGCTCCTCGGGCGCGGGGTTGAGCGTGTGGATGCGTGCCAGCACCGAGCCGAACTCCTGCACTGCAAAGCCGAGCCGGTTCATCCCGGTGTCGATCTTGAGCCACAGCGGCAGGCGCGCAGCCTCGGGCGAGCGCTCGAGCAGCTCGAGCTGCGAGGCATCGTGCACGACCAGATCGAGTTTCTCGTACACCGCCTCATCGAGCTCCGCGGAACTGAAGACCCCTTCGAGCAGCACGATGCGCGCCCCGATGCCGGCCGCGCGCAGCGCGAGCGCCTCCTCGATCCGGGCCACGGCGAGCGCATCGGCCTCACCGAGGGCGAGTGCGGTATTGGCAAGACCGTGGCCGTAGGCATTGGCCTTCACGACCGCAATGACGCGGGCGCCTCGGGCGCGCGCGCGGATGACGCTGAGGTTGTGGTGCAGGGCGTGACTATCGATGACGGCCCGGATCAGCGGCCTCACCTCAGCACGCCCTCCGCGTAGGAATCGGAGACGTAGTTGGCGAAGCGGGTGTACTGGCCCTGGAAGGTCAGCAGGAAGGTGCCGATCTCCCCGTTGCGGTGCTTGACGAGATCGATCTCCGCGATGCCTTTCTTGGTCGTGTTGCGGTCGTAGACTTCCTCGCGGTAGATGAGAAGGATCATGTCTGCGTCCTGCTCCAGCGAGCCGCTGTTGTGGGAAACAACGCCGTCCGCTAGCCAACACGCCGGTCCTGGAACGGTGAGATCGAACACCTCTTCTTCCCCCTCCGGGGAGATGCCCACGACCCGATCCCAGAGGAGATCGCCTTCCGTTGCATTCAGGTCCTCAGCGGGCGTTGCGGCAGCGTATTTCGTGGCTGCCGTGCGCCGCGGCGGCGAACGCGACATGCCACCGGCCGAGGCCAGCGCGGGGAAGCGCAGGACCGACTCTCCCGCCCGCACCGAGCTCAGCGCTTCGGCAAGCGCGGTCGCCGATTCCTGCCGCGGGCCAAACGCGCCCACGACGTCTAAGAAGATCCGCTGGGACTCGGTGCCGGTCACGCAAACCATGTACACGGGACGATAGTGACCGACCTTCACGGTGTGAGTCCGAGACACGATTCCCAGACGCAGCAACAGCGCGCCGACATCCGCTGCCAGGCGATGACTGCAGGTCGGAAAGGCAACCTGGTGCGTGCCGCGGCCCGCGGCCTTCGCGGGTGCGATGGTGCCGTCGGTCGCCCACAGATGGCGCAGGAAGAGCGCAATCTGCCCATTCGCGAGCGAGAAGACTTCGCTCGGCACGTGTTTCTGGTTGGAGCGCTGGCCGAAGATGCCGAGGTCCTTGAGCCACTTGCCGACCCCGAGCGGAAGCCAGCGGTTGCCGCTGCCGCTGATGATCAGCTGATGGCGATCGCCGACTCCGGCGTTGCGCGTCACGCGGCAGCCGAACATTTCGACTGCG
>JAFAVO010000280.1 GCA_019242385.1 Gammaproteobacteria bacterium
CCTTTCATCTGCCATCTGCGGACAGCATGTGCAGGACCCTCTCGCGGGTCATGCGCATGGTTGATGCGCATTAGTCATGCGCATGGTCGGTGCGCATGGTTCATGCGCATGGTCGATGCGCATGGTTCATGCGCATGGGTCATGCGCATAGGTCATGCGCATGGGTCATGCGCATGGGTCATGCGCATGGGTCATGCGCATAGGTCATGCGCATGGTCGGTGCGCATGGTTCATGCGCATGGTTGATGCGCATGGTTCATGCGCATGGCTTGCCAAAGGTGGTGTCGCGCGCGGGTCCCTGCGCCCGAACACGTACGGCGCCGCAGGCACCGGTCTCGGAGGGGAGTCGCGCGCGCGGCAGGGTTAACCCGCCGCGCGCGCACGCAGCTCAGTGCTGATTGCCTTCGCCGTGCTTCGACTCGTGATCGTTCTTCTCGTCGTTCTTCTGTGGGTGGTTGTCACCCTGCCCGTGGGCAGGCGCACCAGAATGCTGGCTCTGCGCCGGCGGGGCCGCGTTGCCGTGCTGGCTCTGCGCCGGCGGGGCCGCGTTGCCGTGCTGGCTCTGCGCTTGCGAGGGAGCGTTGCCATGCTGGTTCTGCGGTTGCAGCGCGGCATGATTCCCATTTTGCGGCTGCGGCTGCGGCTGCGACTGCGGCTGCCGGCTGGCGTTCTGCGTCTGTGCCGGAGGTTTGTGATCACTCTGCGGCTGCGGCGCCCCACCATGCTCGTAACCGCCGGAATAGGCATGCTCACTGCGCGCCGAGTCGGGATTGCCATGCGCAGGATCGTGCCCGAACGCGGTGGGCACGGGGTGCGCGCCCTGCGGCGGCGCCACGCCGCCAGCGCCGGCCTGCGGCTCGCCCGGATGCGGCGGCGGGCCGCCTGCATTTACCGGCTGTGCATGCATCGGCGGGGGCTGAGGTAGCGAGGGTGGGTGACTGCCGGGGGTATAGACCGGCAGAGGCCGAGTCATCACCGGCTCGGGTGCACGCGCCTGTACCAATGCGGGCCGCGCCGCAGCGAGGTGCGGAGCTGCCGGGACCGTCGTATTGAAAGCATGACCGCCCCTGACGGCGCCTGGAGGTGCCATGATCGTCACGTTGGTGACGTTCGTGACATTGGTGACGTTGGTCACGTTCGTCACTTTGTTGACGTTGTTCACCGTCGTCACGTTGTTCGTGATGCGCATGCCCGGAGCGATGACTGCCGGTGCGCTGGTCACGACCGCGGGCGCGGTGCCCACCGGGGCTGGCACGATGATGCCGGGTCGCGAGCCGGGCGGAGCGGGTACGAAGCAGCCGTCAGGGCCGATCGGGCGTGGGCCCGGGACGACACCATAAGCCGGTCGCTCCACCTCGAGGCGCAGGTCTCGCGGCGGCGGCACGAAGGCAACGTCTCGCCCCGACCAGTGACCGTCGATGAAGATCACCGTCTCCCCGCGGTGCTCATAGTAGGGATGCACCCAAACGTACTCGGGGCGCGGTGGCGCCATCCAGTGCCCGTGGGCCCAGACCCAGTTCCCCTGCCACACCCAGTAGCCGCCGACCCAGACCGCACTCACGAACGGAGTCGGCGGTGGCACTTCCACGAGCAACGGCGGCGGTGCCCAACCCACCACGATCGGGGCGGGCTGAACCACGGGCGGCTCGACATAGACGCTCACCGCCGGTGCCGGTGCGGCCTCCTCGGCGGGTACGTCGGCCGGCGGAACGTCAGCCTGCGGGGGCGCCTCGGGAGGTGGCGGCGCCGACGCGGAAGGCGGCACCTGGTAGACGACGCAGCCAGAGAGCGCAATCAGCAGAGCGTAGAAGGCAACACGCATCGGGTGAGCTCCGTGAAACCACAAATGCTCGCGTAGGGTGACAGCCGGGGCTGCCGGATTCTGTCGACTGGTTGGCGGAAAGAGCCGGAGGGCCAGCCCCGCAAGGGCTAGCTCTGCCTGTTGTGCTCGCCGCCGTGTTCCGGCCGGGCCGCCTGTTGGCCAGGGGCCGGCTGACCGCCATGGGCCGCCGGCTGCGGCGCGGGCCGCGGGGGCTGCGAGAAGACCTGCGGCTGCGGATGCTGCGGGGGCGGCGGCTGCATGTGCGGCTGATACTGCGGAGCCGGGCGTGCCGCCGGGTACTGTGGAGCGGGCCGGGCGCCGAACTGAGGCTGCGCATGGGGCTGAGCCTCCGGATGCGGCTGGTAAGCGCGGCCCTCATAAGGGTTCGCACTCCCGTTCGGATGGTCGCCCGAGCGGGCAGCGTACTGTGGAGGGCTCATGCGCTCGGCAGTGTGTGCCGGTGGAGTGATGTGCTCCGCTGTGCGCGCCGGCGGGCTCATGTGCTCGATGGTGTGTGACGGAGCGCTCACGCGCTCGCCACCGCCGGGGGGCCGATCAAAACGCGACGAGCCCGCCTCGGCTCCGTGCGCTGCTACTACACCATGGCCGGAGAAGGCACCCGCGCTCGGTGTCGCCGCGATCGGCGGGTGTCCGCCATTCACTGCGGCGCGCAGCCCGTTATCAGCGTGCGCGAGCTGCTCCTGCTGCCGCTGCATCGGAGTCTCACCGATGCGCCGCTCGTGCTCGGCGGAGAGCTGCGCCGGGGTCGGGCGCGCGCTGACGCCGCCTGCCCCGCCATTGAAGCTCACGCGGGTCACGTTGACGTTGTTGATCACCGTGCGGTTGTAGACGTTGGTGATGTTGGTGGTGCTGATGTTGGTCACGGAGCGGTTGTAGTAGAACTCGCTCCCGCGCCAGTAGCCGCCCTCGTAGCCGACGCCGGTGTAACCGAAGCCGTAATTGATGCCGCCGTAGAAGCCCACCTGTGGTCCCCAGTAACCGGCATGCCACAGATACGCGCCCTCGGACCAGCCCCAGTAGCCTGGCGTCCACAACAACCCGGGCTCCGGCGCGAGCACCCAGGTGCCCGGCACCCAGTAATAGTCCTCATCCCACGCCCAGTATCCGGGGATCCAGATATAGCCTGCTGCCGGGCAGGGCGGCTGCACATACACCGGGAGCGCCGGTGGCGGCAGCCCGACCGAGACTCCGATGAACAACCCCGCCTGCGACAGGACCGGCACAGCGGTCAGCGACAGGGCCGCGATGAGAGCGCGAGCGAAGTTGCGCATGTGAGGAGCCTCCTGTTGGTGGAGACGGTGAACGAACGACACTGAACTGCTGCTGAATCCTGAACTGCGCCTGAATCGATCTAACTGCGTGCGGCGCGTGTGTTTGCCGCTCATTGACGATGAACGTGCAGTTGCGGCGCGGGTTGACGACGCGCGACGGGAGGCGGCTCAGAACCAGTTGTAATTGAAGCTGATGCTGACCCGCTCGCGCGGCTCGCGGTGCGGCAGCACTTCGTGGCGCAACCAACTTTCGAACAACACGATCTGTCCCGCGCGGGCCGGCAATGTTACCCACGGTCGATTGGCGCGCCGCGCAGCAGGCGCGCGCGGCGGCGCAGCCATGAAGCGCTCGAGCCGCGGGTCTTCGAGCTTGAGCCCCGGCGCGCCCGCAGGCACCGCGACGTAATAAACGCCGCTCAGAGTCGCGAGCGGGTGCAGGTGCAGCCCGTGCACCGCACCGCGGCCCATGATGTTCACCCAGCAATCGGTCATCGCCAGCACCCGCCCACCGAGATCGAACTCGAGCTTGCGCGCGAAGCGTGCGACGTGCCGGTCGATCTCGCCCGCCAGCGCGGCGAAGGTAGGCGAGAGGCGCTGCATGCGGTGCGCCGAGGCGTAGGAGGTATAACCGTTTGGATAGTGATGCGCCGACCAACGCCGCCCGGCGGCATCGTCGAGCCGCAGCTGCCGGCACTCCTTCAGCAGTCGCGCATTGAGCGCAACGCCGTCACGCGAAGCTCGAGTGCGCAGCAGCGCCCGATACACCAGCGTTGGGAAAAGCAGCTCGGTGCTCATGAATGGCGCGCCAGTATGGGGCGCGCTCGCCATCTGGTCTATGATGGAGCCGCAGCCTCTCCCCGCAGACTTCACGGACTATCCTCATGGCAGCTACCTCGCTCCCCTCCTCCTCAGTTACTCCACGCTCGGCTACGCCGGAGCTCGTGCCCCACTGGATCGGCGGACAGGCGGTGTCCACGGGCGGCGCACGCCTCACGATCGTCAATCCGGCAAGCGGTGCGACGCTGCGCGAGCTCGCGCTGGGCGGGGTGGAGGAAGTTTCTGCTGCGGTCGCCAGTGCGCGCAGCGCCTGGCGCGGCTGGGCGGAGACCCCGCCGCTGCGGCGGGCGCGCGTGCTGGCCAACTTTCTGACACTCCTCAACGAGCAACGCGACACCCTCGCCGCACTCATCACCAGCGAGCACGGCAAGGTTTTCTCCGACGCACAGGGTGAGGTGTCGCGTGGCATCGAGATCATCGAGTTCGCCTGCGGCATTCCGCAGCTGCTGAAAGGCGCTTTCACCGACCAGGTGTCGACGGGGATCGACAACTGGACCCTGCGCCAGCCACTCGGCGTGGTCGCAGGCATCACCCCGTTCAATTTTCCTTGCATGGTGCCCTGCTGGATGTTTCCGCTGGCCATCGCCTGCGGCAATACCTTCGTGCTCAAGCCGAGCGAGCGGGATCCCTCCGCCTCCATCCTCATGGCGCGGCTGCTCGAGCAGGCCGGCCTGCCGGCGGGCGTCTTCAACGTGGTGCAGGGGGATAAGACCGCGGTCGATGCGCTGCTCGATCACCCGGAGGTGCGCGCGGTGAGCTTCGTCGGCTCGACACCCGTCGCTCACTACATCGCGCAGCGCGCCGCGGCGGCGGGCAAGCGCGCCCAAGCGCTCGGTGGAGCCAAGAACCACATGGTGGTGATGCCGGATGCCGACCTCGAGCAGGCGGCGGATGCACTGATCGGCTCGGCGTACGGCTCCGCCGGCGAGCGCTGCATGGCGGTCTCGGTCGCGGTGCTGGTCGGCAACACCGCCGATACCTTGATACCAAAACTCGCCGAGCGCGCCCGGCGGCTGCGCATCGGCGATGGCATGCGGCAAGATGCCGAGATGGGCCCGATCGTCAGCAAGGCGGCGCTCGAGCGCATCCGCGGTTACATCGATGATGGAGTCGCGAGTGGCGCGAAGCTGGTGGTCGATGGACGCCGTCATCCCGTGAGCGGAGCGCCCTTCACCGTCGCAGGCCTCGAGCAGGGCTTCTGGCTCGGAGCCACGCTCTTCGACCACGTGACCCCGCAGATGCGTATCTATCGCGAGGAGATTTTCGGCCCGGTGCTCGCCTGCGTGCGGGTTCCGGACTTCGCCGCGGCCGTGGAGCTGGTGAACGCACATACCCTCGCCAACGGCGTCGCCTGCTACACGCGCGACGGCAACATCGCGCGCGAGTTCGGCCGCCGCATCGAGGTCGGCATGGTGGGCATCAACGTGCCGATCCCCGTACCCATGGCCTGGCACGGATTCGGCGGCTGGAAGAAGAGCCTGTTCGGCGATATGCACGCCTACGGCGAGGAAGGCGTGCGCTTCTACACCCGGCAGAAATCCATCATGCAGCGCTGGCCGGAGAGCACGCCCAAGGGGGCCGAGTTCACGATGCCGACGACGAAGTAGCGAGAGTGCGCGCGCCAAGCCCTACGAGCGCATGCGCCACTCCCGCGGTGCTCACCGGCTTGATCAGGTGCTCATCGAACCCGGCAGCCCGGGCCCGCTCACGATCCTGTGGCTGACCATAGCCGGTGACAGCAATGAGCCGCGTGGCGCGCAGCTCGGGCACCATGCGCAGGCGTCTCGCGAGCTCGTAACCATCGATCTGCGGCAGCCCGATATCGAGCAACACCACCTCGGCTGCGAAACGGAACCGCGCGCTGCAAGGCCTCGCCGGCCGAGTAGGCGCGCTCGACGGTGTGACCCTTCGAATATGTGCGGCAGCAGCTCAGGTGTGATGCCGACTCCGGTATCGGCGACCTCAATCACGGCGCGGCCCTGCTCTGCTACAGGCCAGGCTCTTGCGGAGACTTGACTTTTAGTTAGTTTATACTTACCGTAAGTCATGGCTTACAGTAATTACGCCAAAACGCTCCAGTGCTTGAGCGACCCCACACGGCGGCAGGTCTTCGAGCGGCTGCGTGCGGGCCCCCGCTCGGTGGGTGCGCTCGCGCGTGGTTTGCCCGTGAGCCGTCCGGCGGTCTCCCAACACCTCAAGGCTCTGAAGAATGCGGGACTCGTGACGCATCGAGCCGAGGGGACGCGACGCGTGTACTACATCGATCCCGCGGGGCTCGGCGAGCTACGACGCTGGCTCGATGGGTTTTGGACCGATGCCCTCGAGTCCTTCAAGAGTGAAGTCGCGGCCGCGAACGCCGCCCCGAAGAGGAAGAAGCATGAACCGCACGATTGAGATCGCACCGGTCCGCAAATCCGTGATCGTGGAGGCGAGCCCGCCGCAGGCGTTTGCCGTCTTCACCGCAGGCATCGACCGCTGGTGGCCCAAGAGCCACGGCATCGGCGCGACGCCGATCGTGGAGTCCGTCATCGAGCCCTTCGAGGGCGGCCGCTGGTACTCGCGCCATGAGGACGGGAAGGACGTCGTGATAGGTCACGTGCGCGTCTGGCAACCGGCCGAGCGGCTGGTCGTCTCCTGGGAGATCAACGCGGAATGGAAGCCCGACCCCCGACCCGCCGTCAGCTCCGAGGTCGAGGTGCGCTTCACGGCCGAGCCTGGAGGGCGCACCCGGGTCGATCTCGAGCACCGCAACTTCGAGCGCATGGGCGCAGCGGGCGGCGAGAAGATGCGCAAGGACGTCGATGGCGGCTGGCCGGCTCTGCTGGATCTTTATGCGCAAAACGCTGCGCGCAAGGAGACGAACCGATGAGCGAATATACCGTCCACCTCGTTCCCGGAAGCCCATTCGCGCGGGCCGTACTGGCGACGCTCGAGGAAAAGAACACGCTCTACAAAGTCGCGCCCGTCGTGCCCGGGACGCTGCGTGCACCGCCGCACCTCCGCCTCCATCCGTTCGGACGCGTGCCGGTGCTCGAGCACGGCGATTTTCGGCTGTATGAGACCCAGGCGATCCTGCGCTATCTCGATCGGATCCTGCCCGAGCCGCCGCTCACTCCCGCGGATGCGCGCCGTGCGGCACGCATGGACCAGGTGCTGAACATCAACGACTGGTACCTCTTTACCGGGGCGGGCGCGGTGATCGGCTTTCAACGTGTGGTCGGCCCCCGGCTCATGGGTCTCACGGCCGATGAGAACGCGATCGCTGCGGCAGTGCCGAAGGCGCGCGTCGCGCTCGATGAGCTCGCTCACCTGCTCGGGACGCAACCTTACCTGGCCGGCGCAAGCGTGACGCTCGCCGATCTCATGGTCGCTCCGCAGCTGGATTTCCTGCAGAAGACACCGGAGTGGGAGGCCCTGAGCGCGGCGCACCCGAACCTGCGGCAGTGGCTCGCGCGCATGCAGGCTCGTCCGAGCCTCCTCGCGACCACGTGGGAGAAAGTGGCCGCGCGTGCCGCCGCGGCAGGAGCGGCCGCGCCGCGGGCCGCCGCGGGTTAGCCGCGCGCCGCGGCGGGCGGTGCCGCCGGTGTGGCGAACTGCTGCTCCTCGGTGCTGCCTGCGAGGGCGGTGATCGAGGAGCTGCCCCCGCTCACCGCCTGGGTGACGGCATCGAAGTAGCCGGCTCCGACCTCGCGCTGGTGCCGCGTGGCGCTGTAGCCGGCGGACTCTGCTGCGAACTCGGCCTGCTGCAGCTTCACGTAGGCCGCCATTTGCTGCGCCTTGTAGCCGCGCGCGAGCTCGAACATCGAATAGTTGAGCGCGTGGAAGCCGGCGAGCGTGATGAACTGGAAGCGGTAGCCCATGGCCGCGAGCTCGCGCTGGAATTTCGCGATGGTCGCGTCATCGAGTTTTCGCTTCCAGTTGAACGATGGCGAGCAGTTGTAGGCGAGGAGCTTGCCCGGGTATTGAGCGTGGACGCCCTCGGCAAACTCGCGTGCCTCCTCCAGATCGGGCTTGGCGGTCTCGCACCACAGCAGATCGACGTAAGGCGCATAGGCGCGGGCGCGGGCGACCGCCTGCGCCATGCCGGCCTTCACCGTGAAGAATCCCTCGCTGGTGCGGCCACGCGAGAGGTCGATGAACTCACGATCGCGCTCATCGATGTCCGAGGTGAGCAGCGTTGCCCCTTCCGCGTCGGTGCGCGCGATGAGCACCGTTGGCACGTTGGCGACGTCCGCGGCGAGCCGTGCGGCGGCGAGCTTGGCGATCGCCTCCTGGGTGGGCACCAGCACCTTGCCGCCCATGTGCCCGCACTTCTTGGCGGAGGACAACTGGTCCTCGAAATGCACGCCTGCGGCTCCTGCATCGATCAGCTGCTTCATCAGCTCGAAGGCGTTCAACACCCCGCCGAAGCCCGCCTCGGCGTCGGCCACGATCGGCTTGAGCCAGTCGATGCTGTCATCACCCTCGGCATGGCAAATCTCGTCCGCGCGGCGCAGCGTGTTGTTGATCCGGCGCACGACCGCGGGCACCGAGTCGGCCGGGTACAGCGACTGGTCCGGGTACATCTCGCCGGCCAGATTGGCATCGGCGGCCACCTGCCAGCCGGAAAGATAGATGGCATCGAGCCCGGCCTTCACCTGCTGCATGGCCTGGTTGCCGGTGAGCGCGCCGAGGGCGTTCACGAATGGCATCTCATTGAGATAACGCCAGAGCTTCTCTGCCGTGAGGCGCGCAATCGAATGCTCGACGTGCACGGTGCCGCGCAGCCGCGCCACATCCGCCGGTGTGTAGGTGCGCGAGATACCGCGCCAGCGCGGGCTCTCGCGCCAGTAGCGCGCCAGTTCATCGGGGGAGGGAGCGGTCTTGATCGGGTTCATGATGCGATTAGCCTTGCAATGCGGAAAAACTCATCAGCTGAGCAGCTCGTAGGCGGGGAGCGTGAGGAACTCATCGAAGCTCTCGCTCTTGATCATCTGCTCGAAAAGGCGCGCCGCCGTCGGGAACACACCGCCGGTGAGACGCTCGGCGCCGACCTCCTCGTGAATGCGGCTGAGCTCCTCGGTGAGCAGGCGGTCGAAGCGCTCGACGCTCACCGGCTCGCCATCGCTGGTGCGCGCGCCGTGATGCAGCCACTGCCACAGCTGCGCACGGCAGATCTCCGCGGTGGCGGCGTCCTCCATCAGGTGATAGAGCGGCACGCAGCCATTGCCCCGGAGCCAGGATTCGAGGTACTGGACCCCTACGCGGATGCAACCGCGCACGCCCTCCTCGGTGATCGCACCCTCGGGGACGGTGAGCAGATCACTTGCACTCACCCGCACATCCTCGCGAGCAACCCCGAGCTGGTTCGGCCCGCTCATGACCTCATCGAACGCCTCGCGTGCGATGGCTGCCAAACCCGGATGCGCGATCCAGGTGCCATCGTGCCCGGCGCGCGCCTCGCGCAGCTTGTCGGCGCGCACGCGCCCCATCGCGCGCTCATTCGCCTGCGGGTCATCGCGGATCGGGATCTGCGCGGCCATGCCTCCCATGGCGTGCGCGCCGCGCCGGTGGCAGGTGCGGATCAGCAGGTCGACGTAGGATCTGAGGAAATGCCGCTCCATGGTCACGGCCGCGCGGTCCGGGAGCAGGAAGTCGGCCCGATTGCGGAACTTCTTGATGAAACTGAAGATGTAGTCCCAGCGGCCGCAATTGAGCCCGGCACTGTGCTCGCGCAGCTCGTAGAGGATCTCATCCATCTCGAAGGCAGCGAGAATAGTCTCGATGAGCACGGTCGCCTTGATGGTGCCGCGCGGGATGCCGAGCGCATCCTGCGCGGCGATGAACACTTCGTTCCACAGCCGCGCCTCGAGATGGCTCTCGAGCTTCGGCAGATAGAAATAGGGGCCGGTGCCGCGCCGGGCGAGCGCTTCGTGGTTGTTGGCGATGAACAGCGCGAAGTCGAACAGCGCCCCGGAGACACTCTCGCCGTTGATGCGCACGTGCTTCTCGGGCAGATGCCAGCCGCGCGGCCGCACGATCAGGGTCGCCGTACGCGGCGCGAGGCGGTACACCTTGGAGGTCGCGGGGTCCTGGTAGCTGATGGTCCGGCGCACCGCGTCGAGGAGGTTGACCTGGCCGCGGACGATGTTGCTCCAGGTCGGCGAGCAGGAGTCCTCGAAGTCCGCCATGAAGGCCTGCACCGGCGCATTCAGGGCATTGATGATCATCTTGCGGTCGACCGGGCCTGTGATCTCGACCCGCCGGTCGGCGAGGTCCGCCGGCACTGGTGCGATGCGCCAGTCCGCGGCGCGCAGCTTGGCCGTCGCCGCAGGAAAATCCGGCAACGCCCCGTCGTCGAATTCGGCCTGGCGTGCGCTGCGCGCCTCGAGGAGCTCGAGGCGGCGGCCGTTGAAGCGGCGGTGGAGACTGCCGAGCAGTTGCAGTGCGAGCGGTGTCAGCACCTCATCGGCGCGCTCGATGCGTCCACCCAGGATCTCGACCCTGGGCCCGGCCTGCTCGCGCAGGTGAACCCGTCCATGCGTCTCGGCATTCATCCTCCGCCAGCATACGCGTTATGTCGCGCGAATTTGACTGTGAAAACTTCACACTGTTAATTTCACAGCATCCGGCGATCGCGAGGCGATCGGACCCAGCCGGGATGCGGGCTGAATACACATGGCAGAGCTGCTGCGCAAAGGTCATTTTCTCGGCGCCAAGCTGCGCTCGATACGACGCCGTCACGGCCTGACGCTGGAAGAGCTCTCGGTACGCTGCATCCAGCAAAAGCCCGAGATCGCCCCGTCCGTCTCCTACCTGAGCATGATCGAGAGCGGCAAGCGCATGCCCTCCTCGCCCCTGCTCGAGCTGCTCGCGGGGATCTTCCAGCGCCCGGCCGGCTGGTTCCTCGATGAGAATCCGGCGCTCGATCTGCCCGCCCCCGCGGCTGGCGGCCCCGCCGCCCGCGTGCCGCTCGAGCCGGCGTTCCTGTTCTCCAAGAGTCTGCTGCAGATCGCGATCCCGGAGCTGCTCGCGCAGACCGGAACCACCGGACGGCAGTTCGCGCATCTGCTGATCCGCTCGCACCAGGAGATGTCGCGCAACGACTTTCCCGACCTGGAGCGCGCCGCCGACCGCGTCGGCGAGCGTCGCTTCCCGCTTTCGGTCGAGGACCTGATGCGCCTCGCCCGGCGGCACGGGCTCGAGATCCGCTGGTTCGATCGCAAGCCCGTGCTGGCGCGGGACAAGGATCGGGAGGTGCGCAGCATGGTGCGGTCCTTCTTCGAGCCGCCGCGCATCGTGTACGCCAACCGGGCGCTGCAGTCGGATCCGGCCCGGCTGAAGTTCGATCTGGCGGCGCACCTCGGCCACAAGGTGCTGCACGGCGGTGATGGTCTGAAGTCCGCGCACGCCACCGGTGGCGAGATGGGTGGCAGCCCCGAGGGTGGCTCGAACGCCGCCGGCATGAATGCGCAGGATGTGCTGCATGCGTGGCGCGACTTCGAGTGCACGTTCTTTGCCGGTGCGTTGCTCGCGCCGCGCGTGCCGTTCCGCCGCTTCCTCGCGCGCGAGCGCTACCGCATCGAGGCCGGCGCGCGCCTCGAGCTCACTCCTGCGGTCGTGATGCGCCGCATGACCAAGGTCTCGCCCTACCCTTACTGGCATTTCTTCGATGCCTACCCGCCGGGCTATCTGCGGGCGGTCTACCGCGGCAACGGCATTCCGCTGCCGTGGGGCAACCTCGCGCAGGTGAGCGATCCGTGTCCCAACTGGGCCGTGTTCCGCATGATCGACGGTGCGCACGGGGCGAGCGGCTCGCAGATCTCGGTGCTGCGCGATGGCGAGCGCTCGCTGCTTTACTGCTGCCACTCGATCCGCGTGCACGACATGGCAGGCAATCCGCACGTGCTCTCGGTCGGGGTCGACCTCGCGCCCGCGCTCGCCTCCAACGGCGTCGAGAGCGCGACCGTGATCGATTCCATCTTTCGGGAGTGCCTGCACCGGCGTGGCGAGGCCCGCATCCCCAAAGCGGCGAGCGCCGCGCTCGCTGCGGTCGCCAACGTGCTCAACATCGCCTGGATCGGCGATGCGCTCGGCGCGCCCGCGCGCGTCATCTGCCCGCGCAGCAACCGCTGCCCACGGCCCGAGCGTTGCGAGGGCGCCCGGCCCTCTCGCGCGCGGGAGATCGCAGATGTGCGCGAAGAGATCCTCGGACGGGAGAGCTGATGGCATGATCGAGTGCATGTTGCGACCCAGCCGACCATTGCGACCCAGCCGACCATCGCGATCCAGCCGAACATGGCGATCCAGCTTGCGATTCGCCCGGCTGCTGGTGCCGCTGCTCATCGGCAGCGCCGGCGCACTCGCCGCCCCCCAGGGGAGCCTCGATCTGCAGATCGAGCGGGCGGATGTCAGCGCCTGGCGTGCGCACCGCCTCGAGTCCCTCACCAGCGACAACGGATGGCTGACGCTCACCGGGCTTTTCTGGCTGAAGGAAGGACCGAACAGCTTCGGCCGCGCGCCCGACAACGGGCTCGTGCTCGAGAACCCGGCGCTCGCCGAGCACTGCGGCACCTTCCTCGTGAGCGGGCACAGCGTGCGCTTCACGGCGGCCAGCGGCAGCGGTGTCACCTCAGGCGGGCGAGCCGTGAGCTCGCTCGACCTCCAACCCGATACGGCCGGAGAGCCGACGGTGCTCGCGAGCGGCCCGCTGCGCTTCTTCGTGATCGAGCGCGCCGGGAATCTCGGGGTGCGGGTCCGCGACCTGAATAACCCGCACCGCACCGGGTTCCAGGGACTCGACTACTTCCCGGTGAGCACCGACTGGGTTTTCGATGCCCGCTTCGAGCCGTACCAGCCGGCGCGCCACATCAGCATCATCAACATCCTCGGCATGCAGCAGGACTACGCCTCACCGGGGGCGGTGGTGTTCATGAAGGATGGGCGCGAGTGGCGTCTCGACACCGTGCTCGAGGCGCCGGGCGAGAAGGAGCTGTTCATCATGTTCGCCGACGCCACCAGCGGACACGAGACCTACGGCGCCGGACGCTTCCTGTACGTGCCTCTGCCGGCTGCCGGCCGCACGCGGCTCGATTTCAACAAGGCCTACAACCCGCCGTGTGCGCTCAACGACTTTGCCACCTGTCCTTTGCCGCCGCCGCAGAACCGCCTGAGCCTCAGGGTGGAGGCCGGTGAGAAGACTTACACGGGTGGGCACGCCGCCGCCGCGGCGGCGGCTACCTCCCGCGCAGACGCTGCGACTGCACCAGGCGCGTACGCGCCGTGATCCGCCGGCGCACTTCGGCGGTGGGCTCCACCGCCGCCGCCACCGGCGCCGCAGCGAAGGGCATCGAGGCCGCAGCGGCCGCACCCGCCGGGAAAGAGATGAGCGCGTCGGTCGCCGGCGCCCCCGCCGCCAGCTGCGGCTGCGCGTAGAACGGCAGGAACACTCCACCGCTGCCCGTGTTGACCAGCGCCTGGTAATCACCGAGGAACAGCCCCTCGGCGTCGGGCGCGTGGTAGAGGTTGAAGGAGCCCGAGAGATGCTGCTCGGTAAAGGTCACCCCGCCATCGCTCGAGATCACCATCCAGCAATCCGCATACAGCGTGCTGGTGGAGGGCGTCGTGTTGTTGCGCAGGTCGAAATAGGTCACCGCCACCACGCCATCCGGGCCCACGTTCACCGTGGGGGTGAAAGCCTGCACGTTCACATCGGCGTTGACCTGCACCGGGGCGGACCAGGTCTGGCCGCCATCGCTCGAGTGCACGAGCGCAATGCCATCGTGCTTGCCCATGGAGAAGCGCGAGTCCTGCCAGGCGACGTAGATCATGCCGTCATTGGCACTCACTGACACCAGCTCCGAGCCATCGCGCACCGGTTGATTGTTGGCGGGGTTGCTGGTGCCGAGCGCCTGGATATCGGAGAC
>JAFAVO010000022.1 GCA_019242385.1 Gammaproteobacteria bacterium
GCGAAGAGCTTGCCGATGGTATTGCCGGACATGCTGGTGTCTGCGCCCTAGGCGCGAGTGCCTGGTTAATTTGCCTGCAGCTGCTCGCGCGTGAGCAGGAATACCCCACCCCCGCCGCGCTCGAATTCGAGCCATACGAACGGCAGATGCGGCCAGGTGCGGCGCACCGCGCGCTCGGTGTTGCCGACCTCGACGATGACCAGTCCCTGCGGCCGCAGGTGCCGCGCCGCCCGCGCCAGGATGACGCGCACCGAGTCGAGTCCGGATGAACCTGCCGCCAGCGCCAAGCGCGGCTCGTGCCGATATTCCGGCGGTAGAGCTGCGAGCTCGCGCGCCCCGACGTAGGGCGGATTGGCGACGATGATATCGTAGGTGGCGTTGCCGAGAGCGCTGAAGTGATCGGAGCTGATCAGCCGCACACGGCGGGCGAGCCGATGCCGGCTGACGTTCACGCGCGCGACCGCGAGCGCCGCCGGTGAGATATCGATCGCATCCACGCGTACACGCGGCAACGCGCGCGCGCAAGCGATCGCGATGCAGCCGGAGCCGGTACCCACATCGAGGATCCGCCGCACGCGCGCGGCAGCGATCCAGGGGGCAAAGCGACGCTCTATCAGCTCGGCGATCGGCGAGCGCGGAATGAGCACACGCGGATCGACGGCGATGCGCGCTCCCGCGAACCAGGTCACCCCGGTGAGATACGCGGCCGGCACCCGCTCGTCGATGCGCCGGCGGAGCAGCTCGCGGACACGCAGTTCGCCGGCGCGGTCCACGCGCCGCCGGTAGCAGGCCGCATTTGCCCCAGGCGGCAATCCGAGCGCATGCAGCACCAGCGCGGCCGCCTCATCGCGCGCGTTGTCCGTGCCGTGCCCGAAGAATACGCGCGCCCGCGCGAGCCGCGCCGCGCTGCGCATGATGAGCCTGCCCACCGTGAGCGGGGCACGAGTCGCGGCGGCGCGCCGCGCGCGCCCGCCCTGCGAACCTCTATGAAATAATTCCGCGATGACCTCGCTCCGCTCCCGTTGGCTGCTCCTGATCGCCGCGCTCTGCGCCGGCCTGGGCGGCTTCTGGCTCGCCCGCCAACTTGACAGGGGAGCGCCACAGCTGGCAAGCGGCACCTGGCTGCCGCAGTCGAAGGTCGTGGGCGAGTTTCAGCTGAGCGATACCAGCGGCCGGGCGTTCACGCGCAATGATCTCCAGGGCGCGCCCACACTCGTCTTCTTCGGTTTCACGCACTGCCCGGATGTGTGCCCGACCACCCTTGCGAAGCTCGCGCAGGTGCGCCGGCGCGCGGCCGTTGCGGGCCTGCGGGTGCTGTTCATCAGCGTCGATCCGCAGCGCGATACCCCCGCGCCGCTCGCAGTCTACGTGCACGCCTTCGACCCACAGTTCCAGGGACTGACGGGCGATCCGCGCACCATCGCCGGACTCGCCGCCAACTTTGGAGTGGCGGTCAATCGCGTGGAGCTTCCGGGCGGGGACTACACCATGGACCACTCGGCCGTGGTGTTCCTGCTCGATGATTCGGCGCACATCGTGGCCGTCTTCACCCCACCCTTCGAGGTTGTGGCCTTGAGCGCCGATTTGAGCCGCGCCGCGCCCTGGCTCGGCGCCGGCCGGCACAGCGCCACATGAGCGCGCTCGAGCCCGAGAGCGCAAGCGCGCGTGCCTTCGTCGCGCTGCAGTACCTGTTGCCGCATCACCTGCTCTCGGGGCTCGTGTACGAGATCACCCGCAGCACCATGGGCCCGGTGAAGAATGCGCTCATCGGCAGCTTCGTCCGGCGCTTCCATCCCGATATGAGCGATGCCGAGCAGCCCGATCCCTTCGCCTACGAGAGCTTCAACGCCTTCTTCACGCGCGCGCTGCGCCCGCAGGCGCGTCCTGCGGATCCCGATCCCGCCTGCATCGTCTCGCCGGTCGATGGCAGCGTGAGCCAGGTTGGAGAGTTGGATGGGTCCTGGCTCGTCCAGGCCAAGGGCCACGCCTACACCCTCGAGTCGCTCCTCGCGACGGACGGCGCCTGGGCGGAGCCCTTCCGCGGCGGAGCTTTCGCCACGCTGTACCTCGCACCTTTCAATTATCACCGCATCCACATGCCGCTCGAGGCCACGCTCCGCGCCGCCTGGTATGTGCCCGGACAGCTCTTCAGCGTCAACGCGACGACCGCAGCGAGCGTGCCCGGACTCTTCGCGCGCAACGAGCGGGTGGTGTGCATATTCGGCGCGGGCCCGATGAGCTTTGCGCTGGTGCTCGTCGGGGCGCTTTTCGTCGGCAGCATCTCGACCGTGTGGCACGGGGAAGTGACGCCGCGCCCACTGCGCCGCCGCACCGAGCTCCCGGTGGATGCCAGCCGGGCGAGCCTCACCCTCCCTCGCAGCGCGGAGGCCGGCCGCTTCAATATGGGCTCGACCGTCATTCTGCTGCTGCCGCCCGGGCGAGCCGCGTGGCTGCCGGCACTCGCCGCGGGCAGCGCGGTACGGGTCGGCGCGCCAATCGCCAGGCTGAGATGAGCACCGGGGCGGACTGGCGCCCGAGCGCTTCGGCCCAGCTTCTGCGGCAGCGTGCCGCACTGCTCGCTCGCGCGCGCCAGTTCTTTGCGCAGCGTGCGGTGCTGGAGGTGGACACCCCGCTCCTGGTGAATGCGCCGGTGAGCGATGTGCACATCCATTCGGCTGCGGTGCGGCTCGGGTTCGATCCGGCCGCGGCGCGGAGCACTGGCCCGACGCTTTTCCTGCACACCTCGCCCGAGTACGCCATGAAGCGGCTGCTCGCCGCCGGCAGTGGTGACATCTACCAGATCTGTCACGTGGTACGCGGCAACGAGCACGGGCGCCTGCACAACCCGGAGTTCACCCTGATCGAGTGGTACCGCGTCGGCTGCTCGCTCGAGCAGCTGATGGAGGAGGTGGAAGCACTCGTGCGCGAGCTGCTCGGCGCCGCAGCGCCGGTCGCGAATGAGCGCATCAGTTACCAGGCCGCCTTCCTGCGGCAGCTCAATCTCGATCCCTTCACCGCCACCGACGCTGCGCTTGCCGAGGCGGCTCGGCCGCTGGCGCTCGTAGGCGCGGGCATACACAGCGGCGGCCCCGAGGCGCTCAGCCGCGATGAGTGGCTCGAGCTACTGATGGGGGGCCTCATCGGTCCGCGTCTCGGCCGCGGCGCCCTGACCTTCCTCCACGGATATCCCGCAAGTCAGGCGGCGCTCGCACGGCTCGACCCCGCCGATCCGCGCACGGCCGAGCGCTTCGAGCTCTATTGCGAGGGTATCGAGCTCGCCAACGGCTTCCAGGAACTCACCTCCGCCACCGAGCAGCGCGCCCGCTTCGAGGCGGACAACGTGCGCCGCCGCCGGCTGGGCCTGCCGGTGTTCCCGCTGGATGAGCGGCTGCTGGCGGCGCTCCCGGCTGTCCCGCAGTGCGCAGGGGTCGCGCTCGGTTTCGATCGAACGCTCATGCTGGCAGCGGGCGCGGCACACATCGAGGAGGTGCTGCCGTTTCCGACCGCACGCGCCTGAGCGAGAATGGCAGCCCCAGCGCGGATCACTGCATGAGCTACAGCGCCCAACGCTACGACTTTCGCGACAAGCCCGCCGATTACGTGCGCCTCGCGCAGGACCTGACTGGCCTCATCGCCGGTGAGAGCGACCGCATCGCCAACGCCGCGAACACCGCGGCGGTCATCTTCGCGGCACTGCCGGACATCAACTGGGCCGGCTTCTACTTCCTGCGCGGCACGGAGCTGGTGCTCGGCCCTTTCCAGGGCAAACCCGCCTGCGTGCGCATTGGGCTCGGGCAGGGGGTGTGCGGCGCCGCCGCGGTGCAGCGGCGCACGCTCGTGGTTCCGGACGTACAGAAATTCCCCGGTCACATCACTTGCGATGCCGCCTCGCGCGCCGAGATCGTGGTGCCGCTGCTGGAAGCCGCCACGCTC
>JAFAVO010000250.1 GCA_019242385.1 Gammaproteobacteria bacterium
GCAGCTGCTGCGAAATGACCCCGCGCAGCGAGGTCGACAGCATGGTGCGCACGTGCGACTGCTTGTCGGCCGGGAACACGTTGACCATGCGGTGGACCGTCTGCGCGGCGCCGTTGGTGTGCAGCGTGCCCATCACCAGGATCCCCATCTCGGCGGCGGTGACGGCGATGCTCATGGTCTCGAGGTCGCGCAGCTCGCCCACCAGGATCACGTCCGGATCCTCGCGCAGGGCTGAGTGCAGCGCCGCCGCGAAGCTCGCACTGTGGACGCCGATCTCGCGCTGACTGATGAGGCAGCTCTTGCGCTCGTGCACGAACTCGATCGGGTCCTCGACGGTGAGGATGTGTCCCTTCACGCGCCGGTTGATGTCGTCGATCATGGCCGCGAGCGTGGTCGACTTGCCCGAGCCGGTCTTGCCGGTTACCAGGATCAGCCCGCTGATGACCCGGCACATCTGGCGCACCGCCTCCGGCATCTTCAGGTCATCGAGCGAGAGCGCCTTGGAGGGAATGGCGCGGAATACCGCGCCCATGCCATTCAGCTGGCGCATGACGTTCACGCGGAAGCGCCCGCGCTCCGGCAGCGTGTAGGCGAAATCCGCGCCGTCCTTGGCCTCAAAGCGCTCGAGGGCCTTCTTCGGCATGATCTCATACAGCGCCTGCTTGACCGCTTCGGCGGGCAGCTTCTCGGGACGTAGCGGCGAGATGTCGCCGTGCAGCCGGATGCGCGGTGGATCGCCGGCGATGAAGTGCAGGTCCGAGCCGCGCCTCTCCTGCACCTCGATCAGCAGCGGGTCGATGAAAGCCACGGTTCGCGCTCTAGCCCGAGGAGTTGGCGGCCGCCGCCGGCGCCGGGGTCGAGCTGGTGGCGTCGATCTTGGGCAGCATGGCGGTGTCGGTGACGAATTTCTGGAACGGGCGCTTGTCGGTCGCGTAGGTGTAGGCGTCATCCGGATCGATGCTGCGCGCGGAGATGGCGGCGAGCAGCGCCTGATCGAGCAGCTGCATGCCGAGATCACGACCCATCTGCAGCTGGCTCGGAATCTGATGCGTCTGCTCGGTCTGGATGAGCTTGGCGATCGCCTTGGTCATGACCAGGACCTCGCAGATCGCCTTGCGTCCGTGTCCGTCGGCGGTCTTCACCAGCACCTGCGTGACCACCGCCAGCAGGTTCTGTGCGAGGAAGCTCTTGGTCTGCTCACGCTCCTCGACCGGCAGCGCATCGATGACGCGGTCGATGGTCTTCACGGCGCCGGTGGTGTGGAGCGTGCCGAGCACCAGGTGGCCGGTCTCGGCCGCGGTCATTGCCATCGAGATGGTCTCGGCATCGCGCAGCTCACCGACCAGGATCACATCCGGATCCTCGCGCATCGCGGCACGCACGCCCTCGGCGAAGCTCGGGATGTGTGTGCCGAGCTCCCGTTGGATCACCTGGCTCTGCTTGCTCGGGTGCACGAACTCGATGGGATCCTCCAGGCTGATGATGTTGAGACGCCGGGTGGCGTTGAGGTGATCGATCATCGCGGCGAGCGTGGTCGACTTGCCGGTGCCCGTCGAGCCGGTGACCAGCACCATGCCCTGGTGGAAGTCGCAAAGCTTGGTGACGATCGGTGGCAGTCCGAGCTTCTCGAGCGTGGGCACGTTGGAGGGAATGGCGCGGAAGGTGGCGCCGATCCCGGTCTCCTTGCGATACACGTTGACACGGAAGCGTCCGCCTTCGGCGGAGACGTAGGAGAAGTCGAGGTCGTTGCCCTTGGCGAAGTGCTCGTTCTGGGCGCGCGTGAGGATCTCGGCGATGTAGCCCTCGAGCTCCGCCTCGCGTACGTCGCGGAACTTGATGGGCAGCAGGTCACCATGCATGCGCAGCATGGGCGGGACCCCGACCGCCAGATGGACATCCGAGCACCCCTGCTGGGTGCCGAGCTTCAGGAACGCATCGATGCGCGCCAAGCCATTCTCCTGACTAAAGCTTCAACGGGCTGTTTAGCCGTATTGCGGCTTTGAGATCAACGACTTGAGCTCTGAAATTTGACGTAACGCACGCTCTTTCGCAAGGAGCCTGCGAAAAAGGCGGCCCGGGGCTCGGGCCGCGAAGGCATCCTGCGCATCCACACGCGCCGCCTGCGCCTCGCAGCGGACGTCGCCCTCGAGCGCCTGGCGGTCAGGTGCGGAAGGGCTCGATCGCCGCGCGCAGCTCGTCCATGGTCTGGAAGCGCTTGGTCTTGTCGACCGCCATCGCGCGCATCACCAGGTCGGAGAGCCCCGGCGGCAGGTTGGGATTGACCTCCTGTGCAGCCTTGGCCTTGCCCTGCACGTGTTGGTACATGACCGACATGTGGTCACCGCGCGAATACGGCGGCACGCCGGTCACCATCTCGTAGAGGATGACCCCGAGCGCGTAGATGTCCGCGCGCTGATCGACCTTCTTCCCGAGGATCTGCTCGGGCGCCATGTACTTCGGCGAGCCGATGACATACCCGGTCTTGGTGAGCTGAGTATCGCCCTCGCGCTGCGCGGCCGCCACACCGAAGTCGACGACCTTGAGGAATCCCTCCTGATTGATGAGCACGTTGGCGGGCTTCAGGTCGCGATGCACGATGCCGAGCTGGTGGGCGACCGCCATGCCGGTGCAGATGTCGCTCGCGAACTGCATGGCGCGCTTGAGCTCGATGGGCTTCTCGTTCACGACCTCGCTGCCGAGGGTGTGCGAGGGGAAGTACTCCATGGAGATGGCGTAATTGCCCTGGATGTAGAGGAAGTCGTAGATGCGGATCACGTTCTGATGGGTGATCTTGCGTGAGTAGCGCAGCTCGTGGACGAAGCGCTTCATGACTTCCTCGTCCTGCGAGACATTCGGATTGAGGAACTTCAGGATCAGCCGCTCATCGACGACCGTATCCTCCATCAGCAACACCGTGCCGAAGGCGCCGCGACCGATGCGGTCGATGTACTTGTAGCGGCCCTCGATGACATCCCCGGGCTTGAGCGTCTGAATGTCGAGCTTGTGCGCGCCTTCGGCCTGACCGCGCGCGATGCGCGAGGCATCGGTAATGACCTGGGTCTTTGCCGCTTCGGGCAGGGGGGGCTGCGGCGGGCGCAGGCCCGAGGGGGTGCCGGTCGTACTCGGTGTCGGCGGCATCGAGCCGCCGCCGGAGCCGAGCATGCTGATTCCGGCGATGCGGTTTTCGAGCTCGCTCACCGCCGCGGCGGCCATGCGGGAGATCGTCTGGTCGGGCGAGGCCATCTGCGCCTGCAGCTCGTTGCGCACCTGCTCGGCGCGCGCCTCGTCCGCCACCTTGGCGAGCGCCTGGATGGCCTCGATGCGTACTTCGCGCTCGGGACGGCCGACGAGCGGCAGGAAGGTATCCACCAGGCGGCTGTCGCCGAGCTTGCCGAGCGCACGCACCACGATGGCGGTCGCCTTGGCCTCGGGGGTGTTCAGCATCTCCATCAGACGCGGCACCGCGCGCTTGCTGCCGATCTCCGCGAGCGCATCGACGGCGCGCTCGCTCACCCACCAATCGCTGTCGCGCGTCGCCTGGATCAGGGAATCGACCGCGCGCTCGTCCTTGGTCTGGTTGAGGATCTCGATCGCGGCGCGGCGGATGTCCTCGTCCCGGTCGCGCACCAGCTGCAGCACCGCATCGATCACCTTGGGGCCGCCGATCTTGCCGAGCGCGTCCGCGGCGCGGCTGCGCACCCACCAGTCGCTGTCCTTCAAGGACTCGAGCAGGTACTTAACCGACTTGCCGTTGCCGACCTCGTTGAGCCCCTCGACCGCTGCGCGGCGCGCGTTCTCGTTCTCATCCTTCAGCACCTCGATCAGGTACTGAATGGTCTCGGGGTGGTTGGCCTTGATGACCACGTCGATCGCGCGGTTCATCACCTCCAGCTCCGGGTCGCGCAGCAGCGCGCACACCCGCTCGATGTCGATCGGTCCGTCCATGCGCTGCATCGCCGCGAGCGCGGCGCTGCGGATGAGCTTGTTGGGATCTTTCAGCAGTCCGTGCAGGGCGGTCTGCACCTCGGGCGTGTTGAAACGCGCGAGGGTGTTGATGATGTGCACCCGCGCGATCGGATCCTTGCCCTGCACGCGCCCGAGCAGATCCGGCAGTGACTCCTTGTCGGCGATCTCGCCGATCACCCGGAACAGTGCGGCCTTCTCATTCGGCTCCTGGGCGTAGGCGGCGGCGAGCAGCTCGCGCACGTTGAAGCGCGCTTTTTGCGCCGCGATCACTTCCAATAACGCCGACTTGGACACCCCCGGCGTCGCGAGCGCCTCGATCAGCAGGTGTGCCGGATAGCCATGGCTCGTGGTGAGGGCCCAGGTGATGCCCGAGATGACCCGGG
>JAFAVO010000163.1 GCA_019242385.1 Gammaproteobacteria bacterium
GTTGCAGGCGCAGCGCATCCTCGCCGCGGCGCAAAATGCGGAGGGCTCATGAAACTGCGGATCAAAGGACCGACCCTGAGATTGCGACTCACGCAGGGTGAGATGCGCGCGCTGCTGGAGGAGGGCACGGTCGAGGAGCACGTACCGTTCGCGCCCGCTGTGCGCCTGGTGTACCGCCTGCGGCGCGACGCGGCGGCGAGTGAGATCAGCGCGAGCTTCCGCAACGGGGTGGTGGAGATCCGGATACCCGAGGCGCTCGCGCGCGAGTGGTGCAACACCGAGCGCGTGACGCTGGCCCACGAGCAGGCGCTTCCCGAAGGCCCGCTGCGCATCACGCTGGAGAAGGATTTCGCCTGTCTCGCACCCCGGGAAGGAGAGGACGAGTCGGACAACTTTCCCCACCCCGAGGTAGAAAGCGGCAAGACCTGTTAGCTCACCGCGGCGCCTCGAGCGCGAGCAGGTCCTCGGGGGTATCCACATCGATCGCAGCGCTCGGCATGGGCACGCGCACCACGCGATCGGGGTTGCGCGTCAGCAGCGCGCGCGCGCCGGTATCGCCGCGCAGCTCGCTGAGCCCGCGGAAGCAGCTGCGCGGGAAAATCGCCGGAGCGCCGCACACACCGCCGTATAGCGCCGCGGCGATGTGCTCGGGTTGCTTGCGCCAGCTGCCGGCGAGGCGTCGAAGATCATCGGCGGTCACGGCCGCCTGGTCCGCGAGCAGCAGCATGACCGCACTGCAGGCCGCGGGCAGGCGCGCCACGCCGGCGCGGATCGAGCTCGCGAGTCCCTCACGCCAATCCTGATTCACCACCACCGAGCCCGGAGAGTGCTTGAGGAGCGGCGCCAGCTCTGCAGCCCCCGAGCCCAGCACGACGATGAGTGCGTTGCCGGTGACTTCCGCCGCGCGTGTGACGGCCGTGTGCAGCAGGGGCCGGCCGGCCACCCGCACCAGCTGCTTGGCCGAGCCGAAGCGCGTCGAGGCGCCGGCCGCGAGCACGATCGCATACAGCCCTTCACTGCGGGAGGTGTCGCTCAGCCTCAAGCGCGATCCGTGGCCGCACCCAGGCTGGCTCCCCGGGGAGCCTGCGCGGCGACCAGCGCGTAGCGCCGGCGCTCTTCCAGAATCGAGTCGGCGTCGATGCCAGCGACGGCCCGCCAGTCGGCGGCGCGGGTGTTGGCAGCGAGCAGCGCATCGAGGGCATCCCGGCGCGCGCTCCAGGTCCCATTGAAGAACTCGCCGAAGTCGCGCCACGCCTGCGCAGCGGCGGCTCCCGAGCCTGCGCTCCCAGCACACGCCACCTCGAGCTTCGCGAGTGCATCGCGGCTGCGCCCGCCGCGCGCGAGCGCTTCTTCGAATGCGCGCCGTGCCGGATCGCCCGCGCCGAAGCGCACCTGGATGAGGTCTGCGAGCCGCTGGTCGCGCTCCTCGAACCAGGCGAGCACACACGCCAGGTACTCGACGCAGGCGCGGCGGAACTGCGCTTCCGATTCGCCCGTCTCGGGCTGGAGCAGCGTCGCGCAGGCGTTGGCGACCGCGCTGGCGTGCGCGCGCTCGAGGGCAAGTTGGTTGCGGATCAGCTGGATCTCGTTCATCGGTGACCCACGAGCGACAGCGACAAATCCTATAACACCCCGTGCAGGAAGGCATGCAGCTGCGCGACGATGGCGAGCGCAATCGACTCCGGACTGCGGCCGCCGAGCGCCAGTCCGACCGGCGCGTGCAGCCGGCCCTGCAGCAGCGCCGCCTGAGCTCCCAACTCCGACAGCAGGCGCTCGCGGCGTACCGCAGGCCCGAGCAGCCCGACGTATGGGATCGTGCCGGGCGCGAGCGCGCGCAGGTAGGCGAGGTCCGAGAGCAGGTGGTGGCTCATGACGATAGCCGCGGCGAAGCCGTGCAGCTCGAGCAGCTGCGGCAGCGCCTCGGGGCGCACCAGCAGCACGCGGTCCGCGCCCGGGAAGCGATTCGCGTCGGCATAGGCCGCGCGATGGTCCGCGACCGTGACCTTCCACGAGAGCCGCGCGGCCAGAGCCGCGACCGGCACCGCATCCGGACCCGCACCGAGGAGCAGAATGCGCGGTGGAAGGTCGAGCGGCAGCACGAAGAGCTTCCAACCCGACTGCTCCACCCAGGCAGTCTCACCGTGCACTGCGGCGCGGCGTAGCTGCACGCGCAGCGGCGAGGCAGCGAGCGGTGAGGCAGCGAGCGGCCATGCGACGGCGGCACCGCCCGGCTCATCCTCTGGCAGCGCGACCGCACCGACGGGCACTTCGGGATGCGATGAGTCGACCACCAGTCCCACCGCGGTCTCGCGGTGGGCGGCCAGGGCCGCCGCGAGATGGGCAAGTGGCTGCCAGCCGTTCGTCGGACCTGTCTGCAACAGGAGTATGTCCATGGCGCCTTCACATCCGAGCCCGAGTCCAAAGACCAGGTCATCCTCGGTGCGCGCGTCATAGCGCACGTTGCGCGCCGTGCCGCTCGCAATGACAGCGCGCGCGTGCTCGCGCAGATCACTCTCGAGGCAGCCCCCGGAAATCAGTCCTGCGTACTGACCATCGCCCGCGATGAGAATGAGCGCGCCGGGCTTGCGGTAGGTGGAGCCCTCGGTGCGCAGTAGCACCCCGAGCGCCAGCGCACGTCCGCCGGCGCGTTCGCGCTCGTACAACGGCAGCAGCGGACCGAGTGTGGCTTCCACGACCAGGCCATTATGCCAGCCTGCACTAGCGGCTCATGGTAAATTATCCACACGATGAATAAATCGCTGCAGTCCGATGGGGCGGGGAGCCGCGAGCCGGGCGCCCGCGTGCGCAAGCGGCGGGCGCGTGGCCGGCCGCCCGGGGCGAGCGCCGGCAACGTGCGCGAACGTCTGCTGCACGCTTCGCGGGAGCTGTTCCTCCGCTATGGGTACCGGGCGGTCTCGAGCCGGCAGATCGGGGCGGCGGCCGGGGTGAATTTCGCCATGATCCGCTACTACTTCGGCGGCAAGCCCGGCCTCTACCGCGAGATCCTGCGGGGCCTGTTGCCGCCGCAGCTCGCGGATTTCGAGACATGGTCGAACGGCGGCGCCATACCGCTCGAGGACCTGCTCGCGCACATCGTGCGCCTCTGGGCGAGGCAGCCCTGGATCGCCGGCTTCGTACTGCGTGAGGTTCTGCTGCCCGGTGGCCCCATGCGCGGCATGTTTCTGCGGGAATTCCCCGAGCGCTTCGTGCCGCAGATCGAGCGTGCGGTGATCGAGCAGATGCGCCGGGGCGCCTTGCGCGCGGACCTGGACCCGAAGCTGCTGGTGCTCTCCATCCTCAGCCTCGCCATCTTCCCGTTTCTCGGCTTCGCGCTCACCGGCCGGGTGTTCGGCGTGCGGCATGACGAGGAGTTCGTCGCACGCTTTCTTGCACACACCCAGGCGCTGCTGACACACGGCCTGACCCCGACGCCCCCATACGGTGCGTCCGCGGCAGCCCCACACGGCAGCGTTGCGCCTGCGCGGGAGCGTCAGTAGAGTCGCAGCGCCTGTCAGACTCCATCAATCCTGGTTGAAATGGTCCAGCCCGATCCCTGGGTCGTGCACAAGTTCGGGGGGTCGAGCGTCGCCGACGCCGACTGCTTCCGCAAAGTGGCGGCCATACTCGAAGCCGCGCCCGCGGGGCGCCTGGCGGTGGTGTTGTCTGCCTGTCGCGGCGTCACCGACGCGCTGTTGCGCCTGGTGGCACTCGCCGAGCGGCAGGATGAGCGCGTCGGCGCCGAGCTCGCACAGCTGCGCGACCGGCACGCGGCGATCGCCACCGAGCTGTTGAGCCCCGCCGGCGCACAGCGCTACCGCACGACCTTCGAGAGCGACTGCCGCGACCTGAAGGAGGTGCTGCGCTCGCTGCAGCTGCCGCGCTCGCTCGAGCACCCGCGCGGCTCGGCGCGCGATGTGAGCGATCTGGTGTCAGGCTACGGCGAGGTCTGGTCGACCCGGCTGTTCCAGCGCTTCTTCGCCGAACGGGGGCGCCGGCCGGGTCCGGTCGCCTGGCTCGATGCGCGCCGTGTGGTGGTGGTCGAGTGGGGGCCGCTCGGCCCGGGTGTGCAGTGGAGCGAGTCGCGCGCCAATCTCGAGGCGCAGGTGCCCGCGCAGTTTCACGGCACGCTGGTCATCACCGGCTTCGTGGCCGTCGATCGGCGTGGTGTGCCAACCACGCTCGGCCGCAACGGCAGCGATTTCTCCGCCTCCATATTCGGCGCGCTGCTCGGTGCGACCGAGATCGTGATCTGGACGGACGTGGATGGCGTGCTGTCCGCCGACCCGCGCCGGGTCCCCGACGCGACCGTCATCGACTCACTCTCCTACAACGAAGCCATGGAGCTCGCCTACTTCGGCGCCAAGGTCATCCATCCCCAGACCATCGCGCCGGCGGTGAAGGACCGCATACCGATCTGGATCCGCAACACCTTCGCGCCGCAGAAGGCCGGCACGCTGATCTGCATCGAGCCCGCCTCGAGCCTGCCGGTCAAGGGCATCACCAGCATCGAGCGCGTTGCGCTCGTCAACCTGGAAGGGACCGGGATGATCGGTGTACCCGGCACCGCTCATCGGCTCTTCGGTGCGCTGCGCGAAGAGGGCATCTCGGTCATCCTCATCTCTCAGGGCAGCTCCGAGCACTCGATCTGTTGTGCCATTCCGCAGGAGCAGGCCGAGCGCGCCGCCGCGGTGGTGACGCGCGCGTTCGAGCGCGAGCTCGAGGAGGGCCAGATCCAGAGCGTCGATATCGATGCCGACCAGGCGATCCTCGCGGTGGTGGGCGATGGCATGGCGGGCACACCCGGCATCGCCGCCAAGCTCTTCACCGCGCTCGGTGACTCCGGAGTCAACGTGCGCGCCATCGCCCAGGGCGCGTCCGAGCGCAATATTTCCGTGGTGGTCGAAGGCCGCAGCGGCATGCGCGCGCTGCGCGCGGTGCACGCGGGCCTGTACCTGTCACCGCACACGCTCTCGATCGGGGTGATAGGACCTGGCACGGTCGGCCGCGTGCTGCTCGATCAGCTGGCGGCGCAGAGTGAGCACCTGCGCCAGCAGTTTCGCCTGGACCTGCGCGTGCGCGGCATCATCGGCTCACAGCGCATGCTGCTCGCCGATACCAACATCCCGATGCAGGACTGGCGCGGCCAGTACGAGCAGAGCAGCCGCGCAGCGGACATCGAGCGCTTCGTCGAGCACGTACGCCTCGATTACCTGCCGCATACCGTGCTCGTCGACTGCACCGCGAGCGCAGGCGTGGCCGCGCACTACGCCGACTGGCTGGCGGCAGGCATTCACATCGTGACCCCGAACAAGAAGGCCAACAGCGGCGATTACGCCTATTACCAGCGCCTGCAGAGCGCGCGGCGTGCCGGCTCCTCCCATTACCTGTACGAGGCGACGGTCGGTGCGGGACTGCCGATCGTGCAGACGCTGCGTGACCTGGTGCAGACCGGCGATGAGATCAGCGGCATCGAGGGCATCTTCTCGGGCACGCTCGCTTACCTTTTCAACATCTACGACGGCCAGCGTGGATTTGCCCACATCGTGCAGGACGCGCGGGCGCGCGGCTTCACCGAGCCCGATCCGCGCGATGATCTCTCCGGGCAGGACGTGGCGAGAAAACTCATCATTCTCGGACGCGAAATGGGTCTGCCGC
>JAFAVO010000363.1 GCA_019242385.1 Gammaproteobacteria bacterium
AGGTCGTGTGGGTCGAACAACATTGCGGTGGCTCCTCGCGCTCGGCCTCTTCGGCTGCCTGACCGCGCATGCCGCGAGCCCGGTCTGGGCAGTACGCGGCGCACACAACATCGTCTACCTCGCCGGCTCGGTCCACATGCTGCCGGCTGATGACGCCGCCTTGCCCCCGGGGTTCGCGCGCGCCTACGGTGATTCCTCGAAGGTCGTGATGGAGCTCGATCTCGCCAAGTTCGACCCGATGGAAGCGATGGCCTGGATGTCGGAGCACGGAACTCTGCCGGGCGGCACCACCCTGCGTGGCGTCCTCGGGGAGCAGCGCTACGGGCGTGTCACGGCTGCGGCGGCAACTCTCGGCATGCCGATGCTCGGTCTCGATTCGCTCGCGCCCTGGGTCGTCGGCATCGAGATCACGGACATGGCCTACGAGCACGCCGGGTTCGATCCGGAGCAGGGCGTGGAGGAGCAGCTGCTGCGTCTCGCGCAGGCGGACCATAAGCCCACCGCGGGCCTCGAGACCCTCCCCGAGGAGCTCGGGAGTCTGAGTTCCCTTTCGAGTGCCGACCAGATCCGCATGCTCGATCAGACCATCGATGAGCTCAAGGACATCAAGTCTGAGACGCGCGAGATCACCGGTGCCTGGCGCGAGGGCAACGGCGCGCAGCTGGCAGCGCTGCTCTCGACTGAGTACAGCAGCTTCCCTTCGCTCTATAAGCCACTGGTGACCGACCGCAACCGGCGCTGGCTGCCGCAGGTCCAGGAGCTGCTGAAGTCCCAGGACAACGCGCTGGTGGTGGTTGGAGCGCTGCACCTGGTGGGCAAGGGCGGCCTGCTCGAGCTGTTGCGCAGCAAGGGCTATACGATCACGCAGCTGAACTGATCTATTGGCCAAAATCGCAGGAAGCGATTTTGGCGGACATCAGCTTCGTTGCCGACCCTTAGCAGCGATTCTTGCGGACACCAGCTTCATTCCGGGCCTGGTAGAAGCGCCACAACGGCAGCGCCAGCAGCACCGTCCAGCCGAGCACCAGCCAGCCGACGAAGCCATCGTGGCGGCTGAGCAGATAACCGAGCGGGGCGTGCGGGCGAGGCTGCGCCAGCTCGTGTACCACCAGCATCACCCACACCCACCCCGCGTGCAGCCCGATGCAGGCAGCGATGTTGCCGGTCGTGGCACGCACGAGCCCGAGCACCACTCCGACGGCGGCAAGTGCGAGGAACGCGTCGGCGATTCCCGCCGGGTGAGCGAAGGCGTGCAGGGTCCCGGCCAGCAGGTCGAGCCCGCTGTGCGGGCCGACCTGCTCGGGTGGGATGTGGAACTTGCCGAAGAAATGCGTGGCCGCGTACAGCAGCGCGGTCAGCACCACCGCCGCGCGCGTGCCGGACTCGCGCTTGATGGCGGTATGCATGGCGCCACGTAAAAAGGTCTCCTCGATGAAGGCCACCGCAAAGCCGCTGAGACCGGACGCCAGGAGCAGCCGCGGCAGCGGCGCGCCCGTGTAAGGCGCGCGCCATTCGAGGAGCCCGAGAGCGGCCATGAGGGCGACGACCATGAGCATGCTCGCGAGCCCGAGCACGAGGGCAATGCTCATTTCCCGCAGGAAGATGCGCCGGGGCGCCCCGTAGCCGAGGCTCGCCCGGTCGTTGAGCCCGAGATGACGCGCGAGTGCCAGAAAGCCGAGCAGCAGCGCGAGCATGCCGAGCCGCTCGGCGATGCGGTGGAAAGGGAAGTCGAAGTGCGGATGCAACAGGGTCCACGCCGGCCAGGCGAGCAGCGCGACTACCGCCAGAGCCAGCGCCAGCAGTCCGAGAAACCACGCGAATGCACGCATTGAGGTGTGAATTGGTGCCGGGCTTGCCTGCGCGCGCCCTGTCCGCATAGCTTATGGTGATCCCGCAGTCCTGAGGAGTCATGTCGGCATCTCCCCTGCAACCGGTCGTGATCTGGTTCGGCCGGGTCGGCGACATGATCATGCTGACTGCGTTGCTGGACATACTGCACAGCCGCTTCGGGCGTGCGTGCCGTGTCATCGGCGCGGGCGCCTGGTCGCAGGACATCTATGCCGAGCATCCGGATGTAGCCGAGACGCTCTGGCTGCACCGCTACACGCCCTTTGCGTTCGACGTGCGCTGGTGGAGAACTGTCTGGAAGCTCCGGCGGGCACCATGCGACCCCGTTTATGTGTGTGAGACAGACCCGCGCAAGCTCGCCAGCATCCGCAGGCTGCTGCATTGGGGTGGTGTCGATCGCGCCCGCTGCGTGTTTCTTACCGAGACACCTGCTGCCCTCGCGCAGGTCCACTGGGTGGACCGGTTGGTCACTCTCGGCCGCCAGCTGCCTGGCGCATTGCAGGAGTCCGATTACCCGTGGCCAGTCCCCGCACCGCGCTGCGCGCCCCGCCTGGTGCTCTCGAGCGCTGCACGCGCAGCGGGTGAGGAGTGGCTGCACCGGCACGGTGTGGGTGAAGCCCCACTCGTCCTGCTACAGCCGGGCAATCGCCGCACGATGCGCGGCCGCTCGCTGCGTATTCGGGAATCCGACGATCGGTTCTGGCCGGTGGAGCGTTGGGCGAGCCTGATTCACCGGATACATGCACAGTTGCCCGAGGCCCGCATCGTGCTTTGCGGCGCTCCGCGCGAGGCGGTGCTCCTCGGGTGGATCGAGGCCGCGGCCGCGCTGCCCGAAGTGGTGCTTCGGGGGCTGCCCTTCCCGGGCCTGTTCGCACTCTGCACGCGCGCACACAGCATGATTTCCATCGACACGGGCACCGCTCACGCCGCCGCCGCGCTGGGGACTCCACTGGTGGTGTTGTTCGGCTCGACTCCGCCGGCGCAGGTCACCCCACGCAGCCCCTGCGGGTCGCCGGTCATCGGAGTCGGTGGCGTGCCGCTCCTCCCGCGTGTCGATCAGCTTCCGGTGGAGGCGGTATTCGAGGCCTGGAGCCGGTTACTCGTCAGCTCAACAAGCGCAGCCACTGGCCCTTGATCGTGCCGAGCCGAAAGCGCGCATCCGCGCTGACCTGCGGCCGGGTGCCAGCGCGCCATTGCCGGATGCGCTCGACATACGCGTCGAAGATCCCGGCCGCCGCCGCAAGTCGTGCCGGCCCCGCCCGCCACGATACGGGTAGGCCGCCCACCAGCGCCTCGTAACAGCGCGCCGCGGCACTCACGGGCAGAAGCTGCCCCGGGTCGGCCACGATCTCCGCTGCCGCTCCGCAGTCGTGGGTGAGCACCGGGGTGCCGAGCGCATGCGACTCCGCGAACACCAGTCCGAAAGTCTCGGGAATGAGGAAATTCGGGAAGAAAGTGCACAAGGCGCTGCGCACCTGCGCGTGCATCAGCGGCTGCGGCAGCGCGCCGAGCAGCTCGACTCCCTGGCTCGCCACCGCCGGCAGCGGCTTGTAACCGGGGTTGCCGACCGCCAGGCGCAGCCGCGGCATCGCACGGCGCAGCTGCCGAAAGGCGTCCAGCGTGAAGTAGAGCCCCTTGTTGGGAGAGGAGAAGAACACGAGCTTGTCCGGATCCACCGCGCTACCGTCGGGCCGCAGCTCATCGTCCACCGGGTTGTAGATCGTCAGTGCACGCACCCGCTCCGCGACACCGATGCTGCGCAGGGTCGCCTCGACGCCGCTGCGCTGCCAGTCGGAGACGCATACCGCGGTGAGCCCGCTCGCGCGCAGCTGGTCCGCGGTGGCCGCCAGCCAGCGGGCGCGCCGTGCGTGCGGATGCAGCCGATCGTGCAGCCACAGGTAGATCCGGGCGTCCGGGTAGTGCTGCCGCACGAACGGCAGCGCGCGCGAGTCGCGGTTGACGATGACGTGCGCAATGCCCGGCAGACGCTGCGGGCGGCGATAGCGCTCCCAGTCCTCCGTGCGGTTGTGCTGCATCACCCACGCGCCGAGCGCATCCGCCACGCGCACCAGCGTCGCCTCGGTGCCCCCGAGAGCCTGAGCGCGCAGCGTGCGGGTGTCGTACGGCTGTTGGCAGGTCGGGTCGTAGAACAGGACCGGGCTCATGCGAGTGTGTATTGTACGGCGTGTCGACCCATCGACCGTGAGGGCGTGCGTGGCGGATGACAACGGCTTATCGGCGTGCATCATCACGCTGAACGAGGCCGACCGGATCGAGGCGTGCGTACGCTCGGTCGATTTCTGCGACGAAGTCATCGTCGTCGACGCTCACTCGAGCGATGGCACCCGCGAGCTCGCCGCCAGCCTCGGTGCGCGCGTCATCGAGCGCGACTGGCCGGGCTTCCGCTCACAGAAGCAGTTCGCCGTGGACAGCGCCCGTCACGACTGGGTGTTGTGCCTCGACGCCGATGAGCGCGTGAGCCCGCAGCTGCGCGCGGAGATCCTGGCCCTGCGGCGCGCGGGCCTCACCTCCGCTGCCGGCTGGTCGATACCGCGGATCACCGACTACTTCGGCCGCTTTCTGCGCCACGGCAATGCCTATCCGGATCGCCTGGTGCGGCTGTTCGACCGCCGCCAGGGCGGCTGGTCAGGCTACGAGATACACGAGAACACGCGCATCGCCGGCCGTGTGCGCCGCCTGCACGGACACCTCGAGCACTACTCCTACCGCAGCCTCAAGGATCATCAGCAGCGCATGCAGCGCTACGCCGACCTCATGGCGCAGGCGCTCTATCAGCGCGGACGCCGCTGCGGCTTCCTGCCGGTGCTCCTCAATCCGCAGTGGCGCTTCGTGCGCGGCTACCTGCTGCGGCTGGGCTTTCTCGATGGCTGGCGGGGGCTGGTGTTCGCGCTGGTCGAGGCCGGCTACGTACGGCGCAAGTACCTCGGGCTATACATGCTCAGTCGGGGGCTGCCGGGTTGACCATGCGGCCACCTGCGCGAGGCGCGCGAGCGGATCGGCGAGCTCGAGCAGTTGCTGTTGCTCGGCCGCGTTGAGCGGCAGCACCTCGGCCCAGCGGTTCGCGACCCAGCCGGCATCCTCATAGCGCGCCACGACGTGTGCGTAGCGCTCGCCGAGCTGGGGCAGGAGCTCGCGCAACAGCTCTCCGAGATGCGCAAACTCCGCGGGCAGCGCACAGGGCGGATCATCGGGCAGCGATTCGACTTCCGCCAGGTTGAGCCCATCCTCCTGCTGCCAGCGTCGCAGCACCCGGAAACATTGCTCGCCGAGGCAGTCGATACCGAGCAATCCATCGGGCAGCGTATCGAAATCGACCACGCGGGCGCTCGTGCCGCTGCCCGCCACATTCACCGCCGCGCCAGCCTCCTCACCCTCGAGAATGAGGACCACACCGAAGCATCCGGAGGTCTTGAGGCAACGGCGGACCATATCGAGGTAGCGTGGCTCGAAGATGCGCAGACGCAGGGGCCCGCCCGGAAACAACACCGTGTTGAGTGGAAACAGCGGCAGCTCGCTCGTGACGCTCATGCCGGCGTGGCCCGCTCCTGCAGTGCTGCCAGGAGCTTATTGTGCAGCCCGCCGAAGCCACCGTTGCTCATGATGAGCACCTGGTCGCCGGGCTGTGCGGTGCGCGCCAGCTCACCGGCCAGCGTGTCGATATCCGCGCAGCCATGGCCGCGGCCGGCGAGTGCCGCGAGCACCGTACCCGTGTCCCAGCCGAGATCGGCCGGGCAGTAGAGCCATACCTCATCCGCGCCAGCGAGCGCCGGGGCGAGCGTGTGCTCGTGTATGCCCATGCGCATGGTATGCGAGCGCGGCTCGAGCACTGCAAGGATGCGTGCCGCGCCGGCGCGGCGTCGCAGGCCATCGATGGTGGTGGCGATAGCGGTCGGATGATGCGCGAAGTCATCGTACACGCGGATGCCGTTGACCTCGCCGTGCAGCTGCAGCCGGCGCGCAATGCCGCGAAACTGCGTGAGCGCCGCGAGTGCAGCGGGGACGGCGACTCCCGCGTGACGTGCTGCGGCGATCGCGGCGAGCGCGTTCTCCATGTTGTGCGCACCAATCAGTGACCACTCCACCGCGCCGAGCGCACGGCCGGCTTCGAGCACCTCGAAGCGCGAGTAGTCGGCAGCCCCGGGCAGGGGTTGCGCGCTCCACAGCGCATCACTGTGCGTGGCACGGGCAAAGCCCTCGAGCGGTGTCCAGCAGCCGAGCGCGAGTGTCTCGCGCAAGCGGGCATCGGCGGCGTTCCAGATGATGCGTCCGCTGCCGGGCACGATGCGCACCAGGTGGTGGAACTGGCGCTGGATGGCGCCGATGTCCGGATATATGTCGGCGTGATCGTACTCGAGGTTGTTGAGCACCACGGTGCGCGGGCGGTAGTGGACGAACTTCGCGCGCTTGTCGAAAAAGGCGGTGTCGTACTCGTCCGCCTCGATGACGAAGAATGGGCTGCTGCCGAGACGCGCGCTCAGCCCGAAGTTCGCCGGGACACCGCCGATGAGAAAGCCGGGATCGAGCCCGGCGTGCTCCAGAATCCACGCCAGCAGCGAGGCGGTCGTGGTCTTGCCGTGGGTGCCGGCCACCGCCAGCACCCAGCGGTCCTTCAGCACCTCGCGTGCCAGCCACTCGGGACCGGAGAAATAGGGCAGCCTGCTCTCGAGCAGCGCTTCCACCACCGGCTGCCCGCGCGTCATCACGTTACCGACCACGACCACATCGGGCGCCGGCGCGAGCTGCGCGGCGTCGAAGCCCTCGGTGAGGGCGATGCCGAGCGACTCGAGCTGCGTGCTCATTGGCGGGTAGACGTTGCGGTCCGAGCCAGTGACCTTGAAGCCGGCGGCGCGTGCGATGGCGGCGATCCCGCCCATGAAGGTGCCGCAGATGCCGAGGATGTGAACGTGCAGCGGTGCCTTCATGCCTTCATGCTTTCACCGCGGGAAACAGCGCCGAGAGCAGCAGCCAGCCGGCGAGCGTCTGCAGAATGACGAGCGCAACGCTCGAGGTTGCCGACCACTCGAGCGCCGCCTTCACGATGTGGCTGTTGGCGGCGATCACCCAGGCAAACAGCAGCAGCAAACCGCACATGACCGGCAGCTGCAACGGTGAGTCGTCGCTGAAACGGCGCACCAGCCACGCCGAGCAGTGCACCAGCGGTGTCAGCACCGCCTGAAAACCGAACACTGCGCTCGTGGTCTGCAGCGTGCGCTCGGGCCGCCCGGCGAGCCGCAGCAGCAGGATGTACCACAGCAGCGTGAAAAGCGTCGCCACCAGCAGCGCCTCGAGCCGGTGCTCTCCCGGGGGCAGCAGGCTGCTCACCAGCAGGTTGACCGCCAGGTAGCCGGCGACGGTGAGCGCGAGCAGCAGCCCCGAGGCCGGCAGATCCTGCGGTCCACGGCGCAGCAGCGCGATCTGCGTGTACAGCCGGATGAACTCGCTCATAGCTTTCGGTACGTGCGCGCGCCTCGCATAATGCGAGACCCGATTGTACAGATCATCCGCAGAACAGGTTTGCAGCCCATAGTCGTCACCGCGCCCGCACTCGCTGAGCTCGGCACACGTCTCGCCGGACTCGAGCATATCGGGCTCGACACGGAGTTTCTGCGCGAGCGCACCTACCGCGCGCAGTTGTGTCTGGTACAGCTGGCAACCCCGGCCGAGGCGCTATGCGTCGATCCACTCGCACTCGGCGATCTCGCCCCGCTGGCGCAGGTGCTGACTGCCGACCGGGTGGTGAAGGTCATGCATGCGTCGCGCCAGGATCTCGAGGTGCTGCTGCCGATTGCGGGACTGACCCGGCCGGTGTTCGACACGCAGATCGCGGCGAGTCTTACCGGACTTCCCGCCCAGGTTGGTTATGCGGATGCGGTGCGTCGCTTTCTCGGCCGGCAGCTCGACAAGTCGCACACGCGCACCGACTGGTCGCGTCGTCCGCTGAGTGCCGAGCAGCTCGAGTACGCGCTCGATGACGTACGCTATCTGCTGCCGCTCGCTGAGCGGCTGCAGGAGGAGCTCGAGCGGCTCGGACGTCTCGAATGGCTCGCCGAGGAGCTCTCGGAGCTCGCCGAGGTGCGTGCGCTCAGCGTCGCCCCGGAGGATGCCTGGCTGCGCGTGCGCGGACTGCGCCCGCTCGACCCGGCACGCGAGCGCCTGGCACGGTCACTCGCGGCGTGGCGCGAGCGTTACGCCCAGGAGCACGACCGGCCGCGCGGCTGGATCCTCGACGATTCCGTGCTGCGCGAGCTCGTCCTGCAGGTGCCGCGGACGCTGCAGGCCGTGGCCGAGCTTCCGGAGATGCCGCGGGGTTTCGTGAAGCGGCACGGTGCGGAGCTGCTCGAGTGCATCGAGCGTGCCCAGGTACCCCAGCCGCCGCCACCAATGCCGGACCGGCAGCGTCCCGATCCGGTCCGCTCGGCCCTCATCAAGAAGCTGAGCAGCATCAGCCAGGCCGTGGCGCGCGAGCTCAACCTCGTCCCGGAGGTGCTGGCGACCCGGCGCGACCTCGAGCAGATTGCCGACGGGCGGCCGGATGGCGCCCTGCTGCGCGGCTGGCGCCGGGGAGTGCTCGGCGAGCGCCTCCTCGCCGCCCTCTGACCGCGATCACAGGCGAGCTAAACGGCCTGCGCAGCCACCGGGGGCCGGTGTGTAAGGCGCTTTTCATGCAGAGATCAACGTGCTTATGCACCAGCATCAACGTGCTTATGCACCAGCATCAACATGCTTATGCACCAGCATCAACATGCTTATGCACCAGCATCAACATGCTGATGCCATGACCGATCGTGACCACAAGCACCCCGTGGCCCGCGGGATCGCCCGCCCGGGCAGGGGCTATCAGCCCAGGTTGAGGTCCTTCAGCGGCGTCCGCGCCGCGCGCTGCCACGGCGGCGGGTGCGCCGCTGTCCGCCGCGGACGCGGCCTGCCGCCGCGCGAGCGACCCGCGTCGCCGCCGTGGCCCGCACCACCCGCGCGGCCCGCTTGCGCTTGGCGGCCGGGGCACGCTTCGGCAGCCGTCGCGCGGCAGCCCGGCGCGGCTTTCTGCTCTTTGCCGCGCGGCGCGGCGGCGCAGCGACGCGCGGCAGGGCGTGCAGCGCCCGCTCGAGCCGCTCGGTCACCTCCGCCACCTCGCCCTCCGCATCGATGGTCTGCAGCAGTCCGCGCTCGCGATAGAACTCGATGAGTGGCCGGGTCTTCTCCTCGTACACCCGAAGCCGCTCGGCCACCGTGGCCTCGTTGTCATCCGGCCGTTGGATGAGCCGGTGGGGGAGGCCGGTCGTCGAACAGGGCTCGCTCTCGCTGAGCTCCGCCTTCGAGGTGGACACGTTGAAGACGCGACCACAGTCCGCGCAGGTGCGCCGCCCGGAGATGCGCCGTACGAGCTCCGCGTTGTCGACCTCCAGCTGCACCACCGCATCGAGGGGCTGGCGCAATGTCTTCAGCAGCCGCTCGAGCGCCTGCGCCTGCGTGAGGTTGCGCGGAAAGCCATCGAGTATGAAGCCGGCGCGTGCATCGTCCTCGCGCAGCCGCTCGCGGATCATGCCGAGCACCAGCGCATCCTCTACCAGCCGCCCGCCTTCCATCGCCGCCTTGGCCTTGCGTCCGAGCTCGCTCCCGGAGGCGACCGCGGCGCGCAGCAGATCGCCGGTTGAGATCTGTGGTATGTGCTCGCGCTGCATGAGCCGTTGAGACTGGGTGCCTTTGCCCGAGCCCGGCGGGCCCAACAGGATGATGCGCATGATTGTCGTGATCGAAACGGCCGCGGCCCGCAGCACGAGGGCTGGCAACGTTACCGGCCGCTCCGGGTGAGGTCAAACCGACCTGGTCGCGGCCCGTTCACACGGTGCGTTATCCTTCCGCCATGAAGAAGAAACCGTTGAGAAATGCCTTCTACGCCCAGTCGGGCGGAGTATCGGCCGTCATCAACGCCTCGGCCTGTGGCGTGATCGAGACGGCCATGCGCTCGCGCAGGATCGGCAAGGTCTATGCCGGTCGCGACGGTATCGTCGGCGCGCTCACCGAGGATCTGATCGATGTCGGGCGCGAGAGCCGCGCGACCATACGCGGCCTGAAATACACACCCGCCGGGGCTTTCGGCTCGGCGCGCTTCAAGCTCAAGGGTCTCGAGCAGAACCGCGCGGAGTATGAGCGGCTGATCGAGGTCTTCCGCGCTCACGACATCGGCTATTTCTTCTACAACGGCGGCAACGACTCCATGGACACCGCGCTCAAGGTGTCGCAGCTCGGCGAGGCGCTCGGCTTCCCGATCACCTGCGTCGGTGTCCCGAAGACGGTCGACAACGACCTGCCGCACACCGATTGCTGCCCGGGCTTCGGTTCGGTGGCCAAGTACGTCGCGGTCTCGACACGCGAGGCGGCGCTCGATGTCGCGTCGATGGCGCGCACCTCGACCCGGGTGTTCGTGCTGGAGGTCATGGGCAGGCACGCCGGCTGGATAGCGGCCTCCGCCGGGCTCGCCGGGCGCGGCACCGATGAGGCCCCGCACATCATCCTGTTTCCGGAGGTGCCCTTCGAGCAGCAGCGTTTTCTCGAGCAGGTGCGCGCTGCCGTGGAGACCCATGGCTTCTGCGTGATCGTGGTATCCGAGGGCGCCGCCTACCCAGATGGCAAGTTCCTCGCGGAGGCTGGCACACGCGATGCCTTCGGCCACGCGCAGCTCGGTGGTGTGGCGCCGGTGGTCGCCAACATGGTGCGCGAG
>JAFAVO010000313.1 GCA_019242385.1 Gammaproteobacteria bacterium
CGCCTTCGGCGGCGCGCTTACCGAGACCCTCGCTCGCGAGGCTGAAGATCGTCGGGAACATGATGGAGTTCATCAAACCTACGGCGAGCAGCGTCCAGCCGGAGAGCGTGCCGGTGCTGTTGGCGGATACCAGGATGAGCGTGATGGCGCCGGTGGCGACAAAGGCCAGCACCTTGCCCGGAGCGAACACCCGCAACAGCCCGGAGCCGATGAACCGGCCAACCAGAGCGCCCCCCCAGTAGAACGGCACGTGCTTGCCCGCGGCCTGGGCGCCGAGGGCGAGAGTCGAGGGCTGCATGAGATAGTTCACCAGCAGCGAGCCGATCGCGACTTCTGCGCCGACGTACAGGAAGATGCACAGCACACCGAGTGCGAAGCGTGGTTGTCTGAGCAGCCCGAAGGCGTGGAACATGCTGCCGGTCGTGTCGTGCTGCTCTCTCAGCCGATTGCGATGCAGCCAGACGGCCACGGCGACGACCAACAGGATGGCCGCAAGCCCCAGATAGGTCGTCACGATGGTATGCGTCTCTGCCGTGCGAAAGGCCGTGAGCGCCGCGCCGCTCAGGGTCGTGGGGTCGACGGTGGCGAGGCTTCCGAGGATGAGGATCGAGCCCACGTAAGGAAAGATCGTGGTGCCGAGGGAGTTGAAGGCCTGCGCAAAGGTGAGCCGGCTGGGGGCCGTAGCGGGGTCTCCGAGCATGGAGATGAGCGGATTGGAGACCACCTGCACGATGGTGATGCCGGAAGCGAGCACGAACAGCGCGCCGAGAAACAGAGCAAACGAGCCGGCCGAGGAGGCCGGCACGAACAGCAGGCACCCCACCATCATGGTGAGCAGCCCGATCGTGGCGGTGCGCATGTAGCCGAGGTGCCGGACGATCTGCGCGCCGGGAAGCGAGATGAGGAAGTAGGCCGCGAAGAACGCGGTCTGAATCAGCATCACCTCCGCGTACGACAGGACGAACAATCCCTTGAGCTTCGGGATGATCACGTCGTTGAGACTGGTGATGCCGCCGAATATGAAGAACAGCGCAAACACGAACAGCCGCAGCTCGCGCACGTTCGACCACGGAGTCTCTGCAGCCTCGGGCATTGCTCGCTCGACCTGACTGTTCATGAGCTCACATCCTCGATCTTTGGACATTGATCGGCGCTGGTCACGGCGGCGGCGGCCGGATACAGCACCATGAGTTTACGCATGACCCCGTTGGTCCAGCCAAAGCCATCCTGAGTCGGATACTCCCCGCCCCCGCCCGGGCGGTCGGTCGCGATGACATCGTACTTCTCCACGAGTTTGCCGTTCGCGCGGTAGACGCGCATGACATTCAGCATCCAGCGGCAGGCGATGCTCTCGGCGAGCCGCGGCTGCGCGTAGTGCCTGAGGCCGTCCACCGCGACCCACTGCAGCGGAGCCCAGCCGTTCGGGGCATCCCACTGCTGCCCGGTCTCGAGCGGGGTCGTGACGATGCCACCGGCGCGCAGCAGATCCGCAGTGACCACGGTGGCGACCCGGTGCGCCTGCGCCTGCGAGGCGAGCGCCACGAACAGCGGGTAGGTCGTGGCGGCCGAGACGCGCCGCAGCCGGGTGCGCTCGCGCAGCTGATAGTCGAGATACGCCCCGCGCGGCTCATCCCACAGGTAGCGGTCGATCGCCGCGTGTCGCTGCGCCGCACGGCGGCTGAATTCGCGCGCGCAGCTGGCTTGATGGGCACGCTCGCAGCCGGCGCCGATGGCCTGCTCCAGCCCGAAAAGCAGGCTGTTGAGATCGACCGGAACGATGTCGGTGGTCTCGATGGTGGCGAGGGTGCGTGCGTCGGCCAACCAGCGCGAGCTGAAATCCCAGCCGCTCTCGGCGGCCGCACGCACGTCGCGGAAGAGCTGCGCCGGGGCGCGCCCGCTTTGGCGGGCGAGCTCGGTATCCTCGCGGTAGGACTCATCCCGTGGACTGTCGCGATCGTCCCAGTAACGGTTGAGGGTGGACCCATCGGGCATCCGCACCACGCGCCAGCGCGCCGTGCCGCGCCGCCCGGTCGCCTCGACGCCGCGCATCCAGAAGGCGTACTCGCGCCGCAGCTCGGGCAAGTAGTGCGCAAATGCAGCCGCCGGGTCCGCGCCATCGAGGAGACCGACCATCAGATAGAAGAAAGGCGGCTGCGAGCGGCTCAGGTAATAGGTGCGGGTGCCGTTGGGGATATGGCCGAAGCGATCGATGAGGTGGGTGAAGTTATCGACCATGCTCTCCACCAGGTCCTGGCGCCCGCTCTCGATCAGGCCCAGCATGGTGAAATAGGAGTCCCAGTAATAGATCTCGCGAAAACGTCCGCCCGGCACGACGTACGGCCGGGGCAAGGGCAGGAGCGATGACCAGCGCGGCGCCGTCGGGGTTTCGCGCGTGAGCTGCGTCCAGAGCTCATCGATGTGCTTGGTGATGTCGGGCGCAGCGAGCGCGTCGCGTGCCGTGGTCGTCGCCGCCTCTTCCGGAAGTCGAAAATGCCTTTCGACGAAAC
>JAFAVO010000006.1 GCA_019242385.1 Gammaproteobacteria bacterium
GCACGGTTGCGGTCGAGTTGGCCTTGGTGAGGATCAGCAGCTCGGGCCCGCGCGCGCGCGTGCGGACATCACCGCGCAGCACGCTGACCCGTGGCCGGCCGCCACGACTGCGCACCTCGCGCAAGATCCCCAGGCCGGAGCGCACATCGGGGACCAGCCGGTCTTCGCTGCGGCCGCGCTCGAGGCGGTAATGACGGTAACCGAGGAAGACGAAATGTTGCGCTTCCATCCAGTCGAGCAGGTGCGCCGCCTCGCTCACCTCCTCAGGCGGCAGCGGCGGCGGGTCGCTTTCCAGGCGGCGGATGATCTCGCGCGCACGCTCGCGCATGGCGCGCCAGTCGGTCACCGCCAGGCGCACATCGGCGAGGGTGGTCTCCAGATCCCGTTGCAGGCCTGTCAGCACCTGCGGATCCGTGACCCGATCGATCTCGTACAGTTGCCACGATTCGCGGTGGGTCGCGTGCGCGCCGTTGGTGCCGATGTCCAGCAGATGGCCGCGCCGGTCACGGCGCACCTGCAGCACCGGATGCACGATGAGGTGCACCGCCAGCTCGGCGCGACCGAAGGCCATGCCGAGGGAATCGACCAGAAACGGCATGTCCTCCGTTACCGTGAGCACGAGCGTGTGCGGGGACTCGAAGCCATCAGTCTTCAGCTGCGGGTTGAAGACGCGCACCAGTGAGCGCCCCGCAGGGCGCTGCGTGCCGAACTCCAGGTGGGCGAGCGCCGCCCGCGCCAGCTGCCGTGGCGCGCGCTCGGCGAGATCCTCCTCCGCCACACCGTGGAAATAGTTGCCCAGGAAGCGCTGACGCAGCTCGTTGCGGCGGCCCAGCCCGGGAGCGGCTCGCCGGATGCGCTCGATGAGCGCCACGCGAGCGGCCGGGATGCTGCGCAGCAGGTGGTCGTCTTCGGCAGCGCGTGGCGAGTGCATGAGCGGTGGTCCTGGTCGCGGAGCGTGCGGTGTCGCGCGCACGTCGCGCATGTTGTACGGTCGGCGCCCACAGGTGGCGTGGTTGTGGCGCGCGATTATACATGCGACCGGCACCGCGCCGCCCGCGCCCGCCTTTGCTGGACAGCGGCACACGCTGCCGTCCCCACGCGGCCGCTGCGCACCCCGGGGCTATAATGAGCGCTCGACAATCCAGGTGAGCTCATGAGCGCATTGCCTGACAACCCGATGGGTACCGACGGCTTCGAGTTCGTCGAGTACACCGCCCCGGATCCACAACTGCTGCGCAGCCTGTTCGAACGGCTCGGCTTCCCGGTGGTGGCGCGTCACCGCTCGAAGAACGTGACGTTGCACCGGCAGGGGGATATCAATTTCATCATCAACGCCGAGCCGCAGTCTTTCGCCCAGTCGTTTGCACGGGTGCACGGTCCCTCTGCCTGCGCCATGGCTTTTCGGGTCCGTGATGCGGCCAGCGCCTATGCGCGTGCACTGTCCCTCGGTGCGAAGCCCGGCCCGCAGAGCGCCGGGCCCATGGAGCTCAACATTCCCTCCATCGAGGGGATCGGTGGCTCACTGATCTATCTGGTCGATCTCTACGGCGAGCGCTCCATCTACGATGTCGATTTTCGCCCGGTGGCCCACAACGCCCCGAGCGAGGGCGCGGGGCTCACCGCGATCGATCACCTGACTCACAACGTCGGCCGCGGCCGCATGGATACCTGGGCGTCGTTCTACGAGAAACTGTTCAATTTCCGTGAGATCCGTTATTTCGACATCGAGGGCAAGCTCACCGGACTGCTGTCGCGCGCCATGACCAGCCCGTGCGGCAAGATCCGCATCCCGATCAACGAGTCACAGGATGACAAGAGTCAGATCGAGGAGTACCTGCGCGAATATCGCGGCGAGGGCATCCAGCACATCGCGCTCGCCACTCCGGATATCTACCGCACGGTGGATGTGCTGCGTGCCAACGGCGTGGCGTTCCAGGACAGCCCGGACAGCTACTACGAAGGTGTGGCGGCGCGTGTGCCCGGCCACCGCGAGTCACTGGAGGAGCTGCGTGCCCGGCGCATCCTCATCGATGGTAACCCCGCGAGGGGCGAGGGCGTGCTGCTGCAGATCTTCACGCGCAATGTCATCGGCCCGATCT
>JAFAVO010000113.1 GCA_019242385.1 Gammaproteobacteria bacterium
GGCGGCGAGCCGCCGCCACGGCGCTTTGCGTACCCGTACTGGGGCTTCTCGCTGTCGCGCCGCTGGCGGCTGGTGAGGCTCGGCGCCCTTGGGCTGTACCTCGGACTGGGTGCTTCCTACAAGACCGAGACCGACAAGCTCGACTCGACGCGCTGGAACTTCGCCGAGCAGTTGGCCTTCCGCTGGGAGCGTGCGCACGGACCGAGCCTGGAGCTCTCGATCAGGCACTGGTCGAACGCCGGCATCAAGCTGCCGAATCGTGGCCAGGACTTCGCCGTGCTGACGCTGGTCTTCTGAGAGCGGATGTCAGCTCGGCCGATCGCTCGCAGCACTGCGGCGGCGCCCGCCGCTGCGCGCGGTGGGTCTCGCCGCGGGCGGCTGACGGCGCAGCCCGCTGCCGTTGCGGCGCCGTGGGGCAGCGGAGTGCGGTGCTTCTGCGGCTGGAACCGCCGCGGCAAATGCGGCAGTTACGGCCGCAATGTCCAGGCCCTGCAGATAGCGGCGGAAATCACGGCCGAGCGCCGCGTGACCGAGCGCATACTCGACGGTGGCCTGCAGGTAGCCGAGCTTGCTGCCGCAGTCGTAGCGCTTGCCCTCGAAGCGGTAGGCATACACCGCCTCCTCCCGCATGAGCGAGGCGATACCGTCGGTGAGCTGGATCTCGCCGCCCGCGCCGCGGCCGATGCGCTCGAGGTGCTCGAAGATCGCCGGTGCGAGCACATAACGGCCGACCACGGCGAGGTTCGAGGGTGCGACGGCGGGCTTGGGCTTCTCGACGATGCTGCGCACGCGGCTCGTGACCGAGCGGTCCGCCTCCACCGCGACGATGCCGTACTTGTCGGTGTCCGCCCGTGGTACCGATTCGACCCCGAGAATACTCGCGCGTTTGGCCTCGTAGACCTGCGCCATCTGCGCGAGGCAGGCCACCTCGCTGCGGATGAGATCGTCGGCGAGGTGCACGAAGAACGGCTCCGCGCCAACAGCGGGCTGCGCACAGAGCACTGCATGGCCGAGCCCGAGCGGAGCGGCCTGGCGGATGTAGATGCAGGAGGCATACGAGGGGAGAACGCTGCGTAGCTGGTTGAGCAGATCGCTCTTACCCTGCTGCTGCAGCATGAGCTCGAGCTCCTGATCGGAGTCGAAATGGTCCTCGATGGCGCGCTTGGAGGCACCGGTGATGAACACCAGGCGCTGTGCGCCGGCGGCCAGCGCCTCCTCGACCGCGTACTGGATGAGCGGCTTGTCGACGACCGGCAGCATCTCTTTCGGGCTCGCCTTGGTGGCCGGCAGAAAGCGCGTCCCGCGCCCCGCCACCGGAAAGACGGCGGTACGGATCACCGATCTGGAGGGCGGCCTCATCACATTCTCTCCTTATGCTTCCATGGCCTCAGGACGCGCGCGCCGCATGCTCGGCGCGCTCCGCCCATTTGAAGATCGCCGGTCGCAGGCTGTCCCAGGCATGACACTTGGGACAGCGCCAGTACCAGCGCACGCTATTGAGGCCGCAGTCATCGCACTGATAGCGGCCGCCCGCATCGCCGATGCGGGTCAGCAGGGCACTGAGCGAGCTCGCCTCGGCGAGCGAGTCGACGCCGGCACCGAGCTGCGCGGTGATGCCCGGCAGCTCGGCAACGTGCTCGGGTGGCACGGCAGTGGCCAACAACCAGGCGAGCTGTCGAGGACTGACCTCGCCGTTTTGCCGCAGCCGCTGACTGAGCTCGCTCAGCATCCCCGCCTTGTCCCTCTGGCGGGCGATGGCGAGCACCGCCGGCACGATCTCCAGCGCGAGCCCGGGAGAGGTCTCGAGCGCGTGGAGATAAAGCGGCAGCGCGCTCGCCAGGTCACCGGCCTGCTCGGCGATGCGTGCCGTCAGCATGTCGGCACGCGGCAGCTGGGCATGGTGGGTACGCGCCTGGCGCAGCAGCGTGCGGGCGCGTGCACTGTCTCCCTGCAGGAGCGCGTGCTCGGCGAGCTCGCACAGATAATGCGCCGCAACGCGTGCGCGCTCGACCTGCACCGCCTGCGGCAGCTCGTGAAAAACCTTGAGCGCTTTCGCCCAGTCGCCCTGTGCCTCGTAGATGCGCTCGAGGTGATCGAGCGCGACGTGCCGGTACTCGCGCGAAGCCGAGAGCTCCTCGAGCACTCGCTCGGCGCGGTCCATGAGACCGGCGCTCTGGTAGTCGAGTGCCAGCGCAAACACCGCCTTATCCGCGAGTGCGGTACTGCCGTGCTCGCGCAGCCGCGAGTGGATGGCGATCGCGCGATCGACCTCACCGCGCTTGCGGAAAAGACTGCCGAGAGCGAACTGGATCTCGGCAGCATCGCCGTCCGCTTCCGCCATGCGCGCGAAGATCTCGGCAGCATGATCGAAGCGATCGTTGATCAGGTGGTCGAGCCCGACGTAATAGTCCCGCGGCAGACGCACGGTGCGGGCCGAGCCGTTGCGGCGGCCGAGAAACCAGGCGGCGAGGCCCACCAGGATGAAGGCCAGCGCCAGGAGCAGTGGAGGCAGCTCGAACACAACTACCGACGATAGCAGGTCCGTATTGCAGCGGCGACCCGCAGCAGCCGCCGTCGGGGGCTGGCGGGGAGAAGTTGGGTGTTTGCCGGCTCAGTCCCGGATCGGACGTCCGGCCCCGTCGTTGACCCGCTCGCGCAGGTCCTTGCCGGGCTTGAAGTGCGGCACGTGCTTGCCCGACAGCGCCACCGCCTCCCCCGTCTTGGGGTTGCGCCCCTGGCGCGGGGGACGAAAGTGCAGCGAGAAGCTGCCGAAGCCCCGGATCTCGATGCGCTCCCCCTGCGAGAGCGCATCGCTCATGATCTCGAGAATCTGCTTCAGCGCCAGCTCGACGTCCTTCGCCGGCAGGTGCTTCTGCTTGGCCGTGATGATCTCGATCAGTTCGGACTTCGTCATGCTTGATCAGCGGCTCTCGCCGGACTCGATCTGCTCCTTCAGCAGGTCCCCGAGCCTGGTGCCGGAAGTAGCGGTCTCCGAGCGATAGCTCTGCACCGCCTCGGCCTCCTCGTGGGCTTCCTTCGCCTTGATCGACAGTGAGATGGTGCGCGACTTGCGGTCGACACCGGTGAACTTGGCTTCGACCGCTTCGCCGACCTTGAGCACCGCACGCGCGTCCTCGACGCGATCGCGGCCGAGCTCGGAGGCGCGTAGCTGGCCCTCGATGCCGTTCCCGAGATCGATGATCGCCCCGCGCGCATCGACCTCCTTCACCACGCCGCGCACGATCGTGCCCTTGGGGTTGTCGGCGATGTAGGCGGAGAAGGGATCCTTGGCGAGTTGCTTGATGCCGAGGGAGATGCGCTCGCGCTCGGGGTCGATCGACAGCACCATGGCCTCGAGCTGCTGGCCCTTCTGGTAGTTGCGCACCGCCTCCTCGCCCGGCTGGTCCCAGGAGATGTCCGAGAGGTGCACGAGGCCGTCGATGTTGCCCGGCAGGCCGATGAAAATGCCGAAATCGGTGATCGACTTGACCTGCCCGGCGACCTTGTCGCCGCGGTTGTAGTTCTCGGCGAATTCCTTCCAGGGATTTGCCTGGCACTGCTTGAGCCCGAGTGAGATGCGCCGCCGCTCCTCATCGACATCGAGCACCATGACCTCGACTTCCTGGCCGGTATGCACCACCTTCGCCGGGTTGACGTTCTTGTTGGTCCAGTCCATCTCCGAGACGTGCACCAGCCCCTCGACGCCGTCCTCGATCTCGACGAACGC
>JAFAVO010000119.1 GCA_019242385.1 Gammaproteobacteria bacterium
GGGCTCGACGGTGTCATCGCGAAGCTTGCAAGCGGCACTTATCTACCCGGCAAGCGGGCGATGATCAAGGTGAAGCACGCACGCACGGCCGACTGCGTGGTGGCCGGGTTTCGCTGGCACAAGAGCGGCAACGACGCCGTGGGCTCACTGTTGCTGGGACTGTACGACGATAGCGGAGTCCTGCAGCACGTCGGCGTCACCTCCTCCTTCACCACCGACATGCGCAGGCACCTCGCGAAGGAGCTCGCTCCGCTGCGGCGTGACGCGATGCGCGGCCACCCCTGGCGCGAATGGGCGGGCGCCGCCGCCGAATCCAGCCGCATGCCAGGTGCGCAGAGCCGCTGGAGCGCGGGCAAGAATCTCTCCTGGGAGCCGCTGCGGATCGAGCGGGTGTGTGAGGTCAGGTACGACCATATGCAGGGAGATCGCTTTCGTCACGCAGCGTTCTTCCTGCGCTGGCGGCCGGACAAGCGGCCCGAGGACTGCCGGTACGATCAGCTCGAGGTCACTAAGCCCTACGAGCTCGAAAAGATTTTCTCATCCGGATCGAGCGGCTCCTGAGCTGGACGCAGCTCTTCGGGGACGTGCTCCAGGTTGATGCGGATACGCGTCCAGGTGCTGTAGCGCCCGCGCATCGCGTCTACGAGAATATCGGCGGGCTGCAGCTGCGCCGCCACTTTCGGGTGCCGCTCCTTCCAGTGCTCGAGCCCTGCGAGAGCAGCCTTTTTCCGCCGCGCGCGGCCAATCTCGAGCAGCGGTTTGCGTCGCTTGGACGGCTGCACCCGGGGAGGCTCCGCGGCCTGTCTGCGGTAATGCGGTGGCCAGGGTGCATCCCCCAGGCCCTGCCGCTCGAAGAGCTCGAGCAGCGGCGTCAGTGAGCCGGCCCGCTGCTCGATGCCGGCGTGCAGGTCACCGAGCTTCCCGAAGCGTGCGGGCATCGATCTGAGGGTGAAGTCCGCAGGCTCGCACGCCTCGACCTCATCCCAGCGCAGCGGTGCCGAGACGCGCGCATCGGGCGTGGGCCGCACGGAATACGCCGAGGCCACGGTACGATCCTTGGCGTTCTGGTTGTAGTCGACGAACACGCCCTGGCGTTCCTCCTTCCACCACTTGCTGCTCGCGAGCTTGGGCGCACGTCGCTCGATTTCGCGTGCGAGCGCCAGGGCGCCGCGGCGCACCTCGTCGAATTCCCAGCGCCGCTCGAGTCGTACGAGGATGTGCATGCCGCGCGAGCCGGAGGTCTTCGGCCACCCGATGAGCTTGAAGTCTTCCAGCGCTGCGCGGGCAACCGTGGTGACCTGCTGGACCTGCTGCCAGCTGACCCCGGGCACCGGATCCAGATCGATGCGCAGCTCATCCGGGTGATCGAGATCCTCGGCGCGCACGGGGTGCGGATGCAGCTCGAGGCAACCGAGGTTCGCCATCCAGGCAAGCGCGGCGGCATCGCGCGGCACCACTTCCTCGGCCATGCGGCCCGAGGGAAAATGCAGCCCGACCACCTCGATCCAGGCGGGGCGCGCTGCCGGGGCACGCTTCTGATAGAAGTGCTCCCCTTCGACGCCGTTCGGGTAACGCACGAGCATGTTTGGCCGCCCGCCGGCACCGCGCAGTGCGCCCTCCGCTACCGCCAGGTAGTACTGCACGAGCTCGAGCTTCGTGTGCGTCGGCCTCACAAACAGCGGCTTGTCCGGGTTGGAGATCGGGCCTTCGCGACCCGCGACGTTCAGGCGCTCGACCTTGCGCTTGGTCACGGTGTCGCCGCCTGCGCCGTAGCGGGCTTCAGTATCTGTTGGAAGTCAGGAGATTCCAGGATGATGCGCCTGGCCGCCGCCCGCAGGCGATCGACCGCATCGGCGGGCAGGGCGAAGGAGGTCGGCAATTGGTTGAAGTAGTCGCGCTCTTTCTTGTCGCTCAGCATGCGGAATGAGACTTCGATCGTATGGATGTCGGCATTGGGAGCGTTAGTCACCCACGCCAGCTGCGGGTCGCGGTTTTTGTCGAAAGCCACCGAGTCGCGTACGGCGCGCTGCGCACTCCAGCGCGCATCGATATCTCTGAGCAACTCGATCGATTCGTTCGCATAGCGATCGACGGGCACGCCGGCCGCCTTCACCAGGATGGATAAGGCACCAGGGGATTCTTCGGTAGCGTTCCAGTCAAAGGACGGTGTCGAGGCTGAATTGACCACGAAGATGATGACCCTGCGCACGTGGTCGAGCGGGGTCGGTGTGCCCGCCAGGCGCAATGCCTCGAAGGCTTCGAGATAGTCGAGCACTCCGCGCAGCCCGAGGTTATCCGAGACCGCCCCGTCCACCAGGTGGAAATACCGGTCCTCGGAAGCATCATCGAGCTGTTCCAGCTCCTCCAGGCGTCTGAGCATGCGTCCAGCGGGACGCGGGGGATTGCTCTGCTCGGCGAAAGCCCGCAGCCACTGCGGCTGCCGGTAGCCGCAGGTGCCGCCGTAATTGTTGATGGTGACCGGAGAGAGAACGACCGGCACGGCCGATGAAGCGGCCGCCGCGCGCGACAGCTTCATGCTGCCGAGGTCGGCGCACATGACATCGAAGTTCTGCGGCAAGAAGACGATCCGTGCTCCGCTGGTGAGCTCGGTCGCTCCCACCGCGATGACCGGTCCGCCGGCCCGCTCGAGGTCATCGAAGGTGGCGCCGTGAAAGAGGATCTCATCGTACAGTTGCGCGGCGAGCTCGGAGCGGCCCCAGGCGGCGGACCACAGACCTGGCCAGTTCATGGGGTTCAGGATCCGCCGTACGAGCGCACCCTGCACGTCGCGCTTGAGAAAGCCGCTTTCGAAGAAATCGAACAGCCGTTCCCCGTAGAGACCGTACGCGAGCGCGGTGAAGCTGCCTCCGGAAATCCCGGTAATGACGTCGACTTCATCGAGCAGCCGGGTCTTACCTCCATTGCGGGTCGGAATTTCGATGCCGCGCAGCGCTTCCAACACGCCATAGGCGAATGCCGCCGCCCGGCTGCCGCCGCCGGAGAATGCCAAAACGACCAGATCCTCATGCTCGCCGCGGCTGCGTTCCAGCCCCTCGAATCGCTGCTCATTGGTACCCTGGCGCGGCGCAAGGGGAGGATTGATGGCGCGCCTCGGGCGGTGCCCCATCGCCAGAAGCATGGTGACCGCAAACACGACAGCGACAAGCAACAGCAGCCTGCGGAAGATTCCCGCAGTGGCGCGACCCCTCATCCAGTATCCCCCGGCCGAATCCGCGAGCTCGGCTGGGGCGATCATACTTCAGGAGCGCGGGCCCCCCGCGAGGCTCCTTGGTCACCCCGTGGCCGGTGGACTACGGCGCGGAGCGCCCGCGGACACCCCCGGTGACATCGTTGATCCAGCTGAGAGCCGCCATGACATTGGGGAAGCCTATGGTGCTGGTGGCCACGATGACCGCGTGCTGGATCTCATCTGCCGTCGCACCGGCGGCGAGCGCCCGGCGTGCATGGCTGTGCACCGCGCCCTCCGACCGGATGGCCGCCGCCGCTGCGATCTGCACCAGATGCCGGGTTTTCTCCGGCAGGGGCCCCGCATCCGCGACTGCCTGGCCCAACGCGTCGACGGCGGCCATGAACTCGGGATAGCGCTTCACGATCGCCTGGTGGTTACTCGGGGTCGGCTCTTTGCTGGACATAGACAACTCCTGAGATGAGCGCGGCTCTGCGCATGATGCGCCCTTTCCAGGTCACGCCGCTCGTGGAGCTCGAAGTCTACCCACTACGAACGGTTCAGTGCCCGATCGAGGTCGGTGGCGAACTCGTCCGCGCCGCGCTCGATACCAAGCTCGGCCGCACGCAGCGTACCCAGTCCGGAGGTGACATCCAGTGCGATGGGGCT
>JAFAVO010000238.1 GCA_019242385.1 Gammaproteobacteria bacterium
GAGCTCGGGCGCGACCACCGGTTCCCAGCCGCGGTTCGCATACAGCTCGAGGATGTGGCGCAGCACGCTGCGCGGCGCCATGCCGACGCGCCGGCCATCGGCGTAGAAGCAGTCGTGGATCACCTGCGCGGTGGGCTCGGCGGCCCACGGCACACGGCGCACCGTCTTCGGATCGGCCTTGAGGACGATATCGATCTCCGCGGGGCTCATAGCCTCGCCGGTCTCGGGCGGATAATCGCCGGTCACGGTCTGCAGGAACACGCTCTCCGGCAGGCGCATGCCACCGTCCTCGGCGAACTTCTCCGCCGGCATGATCTTGCCGCGGGCGATGCCCGCCATGTCGGGGATGATGGCCTCGACCTCCGAGATGCTGTGATCGCGGAAGAATTGCCGGATCTCGCTCACCATGGGACGTCTCTCACTTTGACTGCGCGCGTTCACGGCTGGCCTCCCCGAAAGCGGCGAATAGCGCCCGGGAAAATGGATTACTCATCACCTGCCACTCGGGGTGCCACTGAACGGCGAGCGCGAAACTGCGCGCGCGGGTCACGCGGAAGGCCTCGATCACTCCGTCGGGAGCGCGGGCCTCGACCGTGAGATCGGCGCCGAGACCCTCGATGCCCTGGCTGTGGAGCGAGTTGACGCGCACGCGGTCGGCGTCTGCGAGCGAGCGCAGCAGCCCGCCGGGCTCGAGCGTGACATCGTGGGCCGGGCCATACTGGACCTCGAGTGGCTGCGTCTCATCGTCGCGGTGATCGAGGAACCCCGGGACCTCGTGCAGCTTCTGGTGGAGCGTGCCACCGAAGGCGACGTTCATCTCCTGGAAGCCGCGGCATATGCCGAGCACCGGCACCCCGGCCTCGACCGCCTTGCGGACCAGCGGAAGCGTGGTCGCATCGCGCGCCGGGTCGTGCAACGTGCCCGGATCGCTTGGCCGGCCCTTGTAGCGGTGCGGCTCGACATTCGAGGGGCTGCCCGTGAAGAGCAGCCCATCGAGCCGCTCCAGCAGCTCGTCGACGCGCAGCTCCTCGGCCAGCGCTGGAATGAGGAGCGGGGCGGCACCGGCCGCCTCCATCACGGCCCGCGCGTATTTTTCCCCCACCATGTGAAAGGGGTGTGCGCCGACCATGCGACGATCGGCCGGTATTCCAATGAGTGGATGGGTAGCCATGGCGGCTGCGCCGGCCCGGGCGTTTAGTATATTAAACAAACCGCCCTAGCCAATGATCTCCAAGCAACCGGGCTATTAGACCACAGCTCAGGCTCCGAAGCGCCAGTTGCCTGCCGCGTGAAAGTAGGCTATTGGCCTGAGCACAGGCTTTTCGTGCGGTATCCGCACCTGGCTGCGTTTGCCCCGATGGCCGCCGGTGGCTATCCTGCGCGCCGCGCGGCATCGTGCCGCCTTCCGAATATCCTAAACACCTCCGGTCCGAGGAGCTTTCGGTGCAACGCCCTGCGCACATCGGGTCCTACTACGCAGCCTCGGCCCACCCGGCGCCCGAGCGTCCCGCACTGGAGGGGTCGGTGGAGTGCGACGTCTGCGTCGTCGGTGCAGGCATCGCCGGCTGCTCGAGTGCGCTGCATCTTGCGCAGAAGGGGCTGTCGGTCGTCCTGCTCGAGCAGCACCGGGTCTCCTGGGGCGCCTCCGGTCGCAGCGGGGGTCAGGCGCTGGTCGGCGTCGCGGCAGGACAAGCCAAGCTCGAGCGGCTGATCGGGCGCGATGACGCACGCGCCGTATGGGAGGTCTCGGTCGAGGGCGTCGCGCTGATGCGCGAGCTCATCGAGCGCTACTCCATCCAATGCGACTGGGCCGAGGGCTTTCTTTATACCGCGGTGAAGCCGCAGCACGTGCGTGAGCTGCAGGCCGAAGTCAGCGAGTTGCGCGACCGGCTCGGCTACCCGAGCGTGCGCTACGTGCCGCGCGAGGAGTTGCGCGGGCTGCTCGCGACCGACCGGTACCTCGGGGCGCTCTACGACGGCAACGGCGGGCATCTCCACCCGCTCAACTACACCCTCGGGCTGGCCGCCGCGGCCGAGCAGCACGGCGTGCGCATCTTCGAAGGCACGCGTGCCCGCCATTTCGTTCCTGCGGGCGGCCAGGTCCGGGTGCAGACGCCATCGGGCGAAGTGCGCGCACGCAACCTCGTGCTGTGCGGCAACGTATACCTCGGCGACACCGCACCCGCCCTCACCTCCAAGATCATGGCGGTCGCAACTTACATCGTCGCGACCGAGCCACTCGGGGAAGCACGCGCGCGCGAGCTGATCGCCAACAACGCCGCGGTGAGCGACATGAACTGGGTGCTGGATTACTTCCGCCGCTCCGCCGACACCCGTCTGCTCTTCGGCGGGCGCGTCAACTACTCGGGCCTGAAGTCCTTCGATGCGCCGGGCGCGACCCGCGCGCGCATGGCGCGGGTGTTCCCGCAGCTCGCCGCGGCGCGCATCGACTATGCCTGGGGAGGTCACGTCGACATTACGCTCAACCGCGCCCCGCATTTTGGCCGTCTCGCTCCCAACGTGTACTTCCTGCAGGGCTTCTCCGGGCACGGCATCGCGCTGACCGGCATCGCCGGCAAGCTGGTGGCGGAAGCCATCAGCGGCACGGCCGCGCGCTTCGATGTGTTCGCACGCATCCCGCACGCCAACTTCCCGGGAGGAGCTGCGCTGCGGCGGCCGGCGCTCGTGCTGGCGATGCTCTGGTACCGCCTGCGCGATCTGCTCTGAGCACTCGCCCCGGCTACAGCAGCAGCTCGCCGCGCCGCGCCGCAGCCGACACGGCTTCGGCGCGGGTGCGCGCATCGAGCTTCGCGAAGATCGATGCCAGGTGGTATTTCACGGTGTTGATCGAGAGCCCGAGGGATCGCGCGATCGCCTTGTTGCCAAGGCCTGCAGCCACGAGCTCCAGGAGCGCGCGCTCGCGAGATGAGAGAATGCTGCGCGGCGGCCGCAGGCTCAGCGGCGGCGCTGTGGGGATCGTTGTAGGCTGCTGTGGGCGCGCTGCGTCCGGCACTATCCGCAGCCCGTGAGCTATTGCCTCCAGTGCGTACGCGAGCCGTGCGCCCGTCGTGGGCCAGGGCAGCAGCACCGCCGCTCCGCGCCGAAACGCCGGGTGCGCGACCTCGAGTGACTCCTCCTCGAGCAGCAACGCAGCCGCAATTCCGCAGCCGATGGCGCTCTCGAGGTACGGTGCGGTTTCCGGCCAGTGCACCCCGCTCAGCAGCAGCGGCTCACGCAGCTCCGCCACGGCAGGGGCGAGCGCGGCCGGGATGTCGACCTCGAGTGCGGCACTCAGCCCGCTCGCCTGCAGTTGGCGATGCAGCGCCGTGCGCACCGAGGCCTCGCAGGCCGCGACGATGATATCCACCATCCGTCAGTTGGGTGGCACCAAAGCAAATCAAGAGCGCGGGCGCGCGCCCAGGGTAATCGTCAGCTCATCGACCACCGTCCCGCGCCGGCGCGTGACGAGCAGCGTCTCGCCGGGCCGTTTGCCCTGAATGCGCCCGAGCAACCGATCGGGCGCCTGCAGCGCATCGCCATCGATGGCGAGCAGCAGATCGCCGATCTCGAGGCCCGCGTCGAGCGCCGGAGAGGGCTGCGCGACGTCCGCTACGATGAGCACCGCGCGGCCCGCATTGAGGCGATGTCGCGCCTGCAGGCCGAGCGGCAGCGGTACCACCCGAACTCCGAGATAACCGTGAGCGATGTGCCCGTGCGCAGCCACCTCGCTCACCGCCGCCTCGATCGCGTCGACGGGAATGCCGATGATCTGGCTCGCAGGACCGCGCACGGCCATCGCCACGACCGCAGCATCAAGATCCAGGACGGGGCCGCCTTCCGCCGCGGGCGGCAGGCGCACATCGAGCAACAGGCGGCGCGAGAGGCTCGCGCCGCGCCGCGTCGTCCATGCGCCGGCACTCATCTGGATCGACCCCCAGCTCGCTGTCAGCTCGGATGCAGCGCGTCCTGCCACGGCCACGGTCTGCCCGGTGCGCGGCGCGCCCGCCGCCGGCGCGAGGTCCGCGCGCTGCGTTTGGCTCGTGCGCAGCACTGCGATGTCGGTGCGCAGGTCGCAGGCGAGCACCTCGGCTTCCGCCGCGGCACCGTCCGCGAGGACGCGTACCGCCTCTGCGCCTTCGAGCGGCTCGGCTGCGGTGACGAGCAGGCCGCCGCGCCATACGAACGCCGATTGCCGCACACGCTGCGCCTCGACCGACAGCACGCTCCCGGCCACGCGCTCGAGTACCGCGGTGCGCTCGGCATCGAGCTGAGAGGAAAGAGGCGAAAGAGACGACTGACTCATGGTATGACTCCGCTCTTTGAAGCGAGCTCCAGTGTTCCGAAGACGGCCGGGCCGGGGTACCGCCCGGATGGGTAGCGTCGCAGCACATGCACATGCCGCCGCCGGTCCTGCTCTATCGCGACTTGATCTTCGCGGCCTGGGCGCTGTGGGTCGCCTACTGGGGCATCAGCGCGGGTCAGGTCAAGCAGACCGAGCGGCGCGAATCCACCGCGGCGCGTCTCGGCTACATCGTGCCGCTCGTCATCGGCGCGTGGTTGATCGCGCTGCCGCTCACGGGGCTCGGTCCGCTGAGCGTGCAACTATGGCCGGATGAGACGGCGCGCTGGCAGTGTGCGCTCGTGCTGGTGGTGCTCGGCTTGGGGTTCTCGATCTGGGCGCGCATGCACCTCGGACGCAACTGGAGCGGCACGGTGACCGTCAAGGAGGGCCATGAGCTCATCCGCTCCGGACCGTACGCTTACGTCCGCCACCCGATCTACACCGGACTCATCGTGGCGCTGGCGGGCGGCGCCGTGGCCTGCGGCCAGCCGCGCGCGCTCCTCGGGCTCGCCATCATCGTCTATTCGTTCGTGCGCAAGCTGCGTCTCGAGGAGCAGTTCATGCGGGCGCAGTTCCCCGCCGAGTACGCCCGCTACTGCCGCGAAGTCCCGGCACTCGTGCCCTTTGCACGGCGACGCGTGCCGGGCAACTGACGATCCGGGCAGCAGCGCTGCGGCCGGTCAGCCAGGGGTCTGCGTCTCAGAGCTGCTCGGCGATCTGCACCGCATTGAGTGCAGCGCCCTTCAGCAGCTGATCTCCGGCTACGAACAGCGCGATCGAGCGGCCGCTCGGGTCGCTCACATCCTGGCGGATGCGACCGACGAGGATGGCGTCCTGCCCGGAGGCGTCCTTCGGCATCGGAAAGTAATTGCGTTCCGGATCATCGACGAGCTGCACGCCGGGCGCAGGCCGCAGCAGCTCGCGCACTTCGGCGGGGCTGATCGGCCGCTCGCACTCGAAGTTGATCGCCACCGAGTGCGCCCGCAGCACCGGGACGCGCACGCAGGTGGCCGAAACGCGCATGTCGGCAGCGGCGAAGATCTTGCGCGTCTCCTGTATCACCTTGGTCTCCTCATCGTTGTACCCGGTGGTCGGATCGATGCGGGTGTTATGACTGAAGAGGTTGAAGGCGTAGGGGTGTGGCAGCACGCGTGGCGGATACTCCCGCCCTTCGAGGTAGGCGCGCGTCGACTCGCGCAGCTCCTCCATCGCCGCCGCGCCCGCGCCGGAGGCGGCCTGGTAGGTGGCGAGCAGCAGCCGCACGATGCGGTTTGCGCGGTGCACCGGCCACAAGGGCGTGATCGAGATGATCGCGCAGCAGTTGGGGTTGGCGATGATGCCGCGGTGGCTGCGCAGCGTGTGCGCATTGATCTCGGGCACTACCAGCGGCACCGCCGGATCCATGCGGAAGGCGGAAGAGTTGTCGATCACCGTGGCACCGGCCTGCACGGCGAGCGGTGCGAAGCGGCGCGAGGTCGCGGCACCTGCCGAGAAGAGCGCGATATCCACCCGCTCAAAGCTGTCCTCGCGCAGCTCGCGCACCGTAAGCGGCTCGCCGCGAAAATTCAGCCGCTTGCCGGCCGAGCGCGCCGAGGCCAGCAGGCGCAGCTCGGCCAGCGGGAACTCACGCTGCTCGAGACAGCGCAACAACTCGACGCCGACCGCGCCGGTGGCACCCACCACCGCGACGACCGCACGGGGTGCAGCTCGCTCGTTGAACATACTCTCTCCCGGGGATCGCCGGACGCTACCTGAGCGTTGCCGGGCTGTAAAGCGCCGGTGCGCGCCGCTGCTCTCGGGTCGTGGCGCCCGCGCACGGACATAACGTGGCGCTACTTCGACGTGCATCACGCGCGCGCATCAACCGCGGACCTTCCGTGACGAGCATCACCGGTCGCGCTGGCTCTGCCACGTAAGCTTTTCGGCGGAGGGCTCGATGAGGTTCTCACGCGCGGCGTTCGGCTCGGTGACCCGCGGCGCCACCATCGCGGCGCTGCTCGCGCTCGCGTGCCTGCCGGCGATGCTCGCCGCGCAGGAGGTGTACCGCTCGGTCGATGCCAGTGGCCACGTGGTCTACTCCGACCGCGGCGGCAGCAAGACGGCACCCAGGACGACACTGCACGTCAACGAGCCCGACCCGGCGGAAGTGGCCCGTCTCGCCCACGAGCAGCAGCTGCTCGATGCCGACGAGGCGGCACGCGCGCGCACGCAGGCCGTCGAGGACAAGAGCCGGGTGAGCCAGCAGCACAAGAAGCAGCAAGCCTGCGAGAAGGCGCGCACCGAGTACTACCACATGAAGGATTCGGCGCGCCTCTACAAGCGCGACGCCGAAGGCAATCGGGTCTACTACAACGACGATGACGCCGATGCCCTGCGCGAACAGGCGCGGCGCGCCATGCTCGCAGCCTGCGGCTCCTGAAGCGCTCGCGGCGGACCGATGGCGATGGCCGTGCGCCTGACCATGCTCGTGCTGATGCTGGTCCTCTCCACAGGCGGGCTGCGCGCGCAGAGCGTGCACGCCTACAAGGACGCGAGCGGTCAGTGGATCTTCAGCGACCGCGGCGCCGGTGGCGAGCATGCGCAGGGTGATACCTTCACGCTGCCGCGCCCGCCCGAGGCACTACGGGTCACTGTCGAGCGCACCGATGCCGGCGGCGGCACGCAGCTGACGGCGGCGAACGATTGCCTGTGCGTGGTGACGCTGCGCGTTGCGATCACGCGCTCGACCTTGGCCGGCATCCCGAGCGGCACCATCTACCCACTGAAGCTCGAGCCCGGGGCCCGGCAGCTCGTCCTCGAGGCGCAGCACGCGAGCGATGAGCATCCGGAGCTGCAGTTCAAGTGGTCGGTGGCGCTCGGCTCGCCTGCGGCTACGCACAGCCCCGCGCGCCCGTATCGCGCGCCCTTCGCGGTCGGCACCAGCCATCGCATCTCACAGGCCTATCCCGAGCGCATCACCCATGTGACGCCCGACAGCGTCTACGCCATCGACATCGCGCTACCCGATGGCACCGCGGTGTTCGCGGCACGCGCCGGCACCGTGATCAACGTGCGTCACGACGGCTTCCGCGGCGGCACGGTCTCGGTGATGGCCGATCAGGCGAACCTCATCGAGATCCTGCACGACGATGGCACGATCGCGGTGTACGGCCACCTGCATTGGGACTCGATCCGCGTGCACATCGGGCAGCACGTCGCCCTCGGTGAGTACATCGCCGATTCCGGCAACACCGGCTTCAGCAGCGGGCCGCACCTGCATTTCGCGGTGTGGCGCAACGCCGGCGACGCCGATGTCTCCGTGCCGGTCCAGTTCGCCGGCCCTGGCGCGAGCCCGGTGACGCCGGTGAGCGGCATGGAGTTGACCGCCTACTAGGTAGCGCGCAGCCGCACCTCGTAGCAGCGGTGGATGCGCGGATTGCGGGCGAAATCGAGCGGCAGCGTCGCGGCCGATATATCGCGGATGTCATAACGGGCGCTCAGGCCGGCATCGAGCCTGAAGCGCTGTGCATTGGTCGAGAAAAGCAGCAGCCCGCCGGGGGCGAGCAGCCGCATGCAGGCATCGATGAGCGCGGGATGATCGCGGCCCACATCGAGCACACCAGTCATGCGCTTGGAGTTGGAGAAGGTCGGTGGGTCGAGGAATATGAGATCGAAGCGCGCTGCGGCTCGCCCGGCCTCCTCCAGCCAGCGCTCGCAGTCGGCCTGCACGAAGCGGTGCTGATTGCCCGCCAGAGCGTTGAGTGTGAGATTCTCCTGTGCCCAGCCCAGATAGGTCGCTGACAGGTCGACGCTGGTCGTGCTGCGCGCACCGCCAGCAGCCGCGTACACGGTCGCCGTGCCGGTATAGGCGAACAGGTTGAGAAAATGCTGCCCGCGTGCTGCCTGACGCAGCCGTGCGCGGGTCATGCGGTGATCAAGGAACAGGCCGGTGTCCAGATAGTCCTCGAAATTGACCCGTAGCCGCAGCCCACCCTCGAGCACGGTATGAAACCGCCGGTGCTCGCCGACCTTGTGGTACTGCTCGCCACGGCGCGTGCGCCGGCGGGTCCGCAGGCGGGTGCGCGCGGCGGGCACCGCGGTAACCTCGGGCAGAGTTGCCACCACCTCGCCGCGCCGCCGTTGCACGGCCTCGCGCTCGATCTCGGCGGGCGCTGCGTACTCCTGAACGTAGAGCCAGCTCTCCTGCGGCTCGATCACCCGGTAGAGGTCGATGGCGAAGGCGTACTCGGGCATATCGGCATCGTAGAGGCGATAGCAGGAGATGCCCTGGCGCTCGCTCCAGCCGTGCAGCCGCTGCAGGTTCTTCCTGAGGCGATTAGCGAACATCTGCGCACCGGCGCTGCCCCGGTGATGTTCAACGCCGCGACCGAGCGTGCCGGGCTCGCGTGCGCTCTCGCGGCTCACCTGGATGCGCAGCAGGCGGCACTCGATGGCACCGTTCCACACGCTGTGCGTGCGATAGGCGCGCAGGCCAAGCTCCATGCCGAGCTCTGAGAGGGTGAGCACGGCCGCGCTCCAACCCTGAAAGCGCTCGCGCAGCACTGCGCCGAGCTCCCGATGCAGCGCCTGGGCGGCGGCCCGGTCCGCCAGCCGCTCGCCGTAGGGTGGATTGGTGCACAAGAGGCCGGCGGTGGCGGCGGCCGGTGGTCGTGCCTCAGCGAGGGCTCCGGTCTCGAAGCGCACGATTGGCTCGATACCGGCGCGGGCTGCGTTGGCCTGCGCGCGCTCGATGGCGCGCGCGTCCTGATCGCGGCCATGCAGGCGCACCTCGGTGCCGGCACCCGCCCGGGCACGCGCCTCGGCCTCCTCGCGCAGTCGCGCCCACAGCGCAGGGTCGTGTGCGCGCCACTTGAGGAAGCCGAAATACTCACGCGTCAGCCCCGGGGCGCGATCGGCAGCGATCAGTGCGGCCTCGATACACAGCGTGCCCGAGCCGCACAGCGGGTCGAGGAACTGCGCCGCCGGACCCGGCTCGCCGGGATGCGCGAGCTTTTCCCAGCCGGCGCGCAGCAGGACGCCCGCCGCGACGTTCTCCTTGAGCGGGGCCTCGCCGCCCTGCGCGCGGTAGCCGCGGCGGTGCAGACTCTCACCGGAGAGATCGATGGACAGCGTGACGCGCGTGCCACGGGCATGCGCGTGCACGCGCACATCCGGGCGCGTGCGTGCCACATCCGGACGGACGCCGGTGGCGGCGCGCAGCGCATCGACGATGCCGTCCTTGAGCTTCAGCGCGCCGAACTGGGTGTGGGTCACAGTGGGATGTCGCCCGCTGAAATCGCAGGCGAGCGTCGCACCCGGGGCGAGGTGCGCGCTCCAGTCGAGCGCGCAGACCGCGGCGTGAAACTCGCGCGCATCCTGCGCCTCGAAATGCGCCAGCTCGAGGAACACGCGGCTCGCGATGCGCGACCACAGACACGCCCGATAGGCGCACTCCAGTGATCCGGCAAAGGTGACCTCTACCGTGCGCTCGCGAATTGCCTGTGCGCCGCAGCGGCCGAGCTCAGCCGCGAGCAGGTCGGCGAATCCGCGCGGCGCGCTCGCCAGAAAATTGAAAACCGCGGCGCTCACCTGCGCGGGGCGTGCTGAGGCCGAGGGACGACGCGCGTCGAGCGGTACCTCACTCGGCGGTGAGGTCGATCCACGTGGTCTTCAGTTCGGTGTACTTCTCGAGCGCGTGCAGCGACTTGTCGCGGCCGATTCCCGACTGCTTGAACCCGCCGAAGGGCACGGTGATATCGTCCGCATCGTAGCAGTTGACGTACACCGTTCCGGCACGCAACGCGCGCGCCACCCGATGCGCGGTGGTCACATCGCGGGTCCACACCGCCGCGGCGAGGCCGTAGATCACGTCATTCGCGATCTCGATCGCCTCATCGACCGTCTTGAAGGTGATCGCCGAGAGGACCGGGCCGAAGATTTCCTCGCGTGCGATCGCCATCGCCGGCTTCACCCCCTCGAACACGGTCGGCTCGATGAAGTAGCCGCCGCTGTCCTCGCGCACCCGCCGTCCGCCGAAGCGAATGCTGGCACCGGCATCGCGCCCGGCATCGATGTAACTCAGCACGCGCTTCATCTGTGTCTCATCGACGATCGCGCCGAGCCGCGTCGCCGGATCGAGCGGGTCGCCCGGCGCCAGGCTGCGGCCGATCGCGTGCACCTTCTCCAGCACCGCATCCTTGATGCCTTCCTGCAGCAGCAGCCGTGAGCCGGCCGAGCACATCTCGCCCTGGTTGAAGAAGATGGCCCACGCGGCCGCGGTCGCAGCCTTGTCGAGATTGGGATAGTCCGCCAGCACGATGTTGGGCGACTTGCCGCCGCACTCGAGCGATACCCGCTTGAGATTGGACTGACCGGCGAACTGCATGATGGCGCGCCCGGTGGCGGTCGAGCCCGTGAAGGCGATGCAGTCGACGTCCATGTGCAGCGCCAGCGCCTTACCGGCGGTGGGACCCAACCCCGGAACGACGTTGAACACCCCGGGAGGCACGCCCGCCTGGATCGCGAGCTCGGCGACCTTGAGCGCGGTGAGGGGTGATTTCTCCGAGGGCTTGAGCACGAATGAGTTGCCGCCGGCGAGCACCGGCGCGAATTTCCACGCCGCCATCAGCAGAGGAAAGTTCCACGGCACGATGGCGCCGACCACCCCGAGTGGCTCGCGCGTGATCAGCGCCAGGGCCTCGGGACCCGTGGGTGCGATCTGGTCGTACACCTTGTCGATCGCTTCCGCGTACCACTGCACACAGCGCGCCGCGGCCGGGATGTCGACCTTGAGGCTGTCGCTGATGGGTTTGCCCACATCGAGCGTCTCCAGCAGCGCGAGCTCTTCGGCGTGCTCGCGGATCAGCTCCGCGAGGCGCAGCAGCACCTTCTTGCGCTTCGCCGGCGGCTGCTGTGACCAGCCTCCCTTGCGGAATGCGGCACGGGCCGAAATGACCGCGCGATTGATGTCCTCGCCGTCGCCGGCCGCGACGCGCGCGAGCAGCTTCCCGGTGGCCGGATTGATGCAGTCGAAGGTGGCACCGGAGGCTGCATCCAGGTAACGCCCGTCGATGAACGCCTGGGTGCGGAACTCGAGCCGCCGCGCGCGCTCGTGCCAGGAAACCGATTCAGCTGTTGCGCTCATGACGGACCTCTCGATCCTCAGAAAGTCGCGGGGGTGCAGGCACTGATGATCTCACACGTCTCCCGTCCCACGTTGCGGAAGCGGTGCGGCAGCTGACTCGCGAAGTAATAAGCTTCACCCGGACCGAGCACGCGCGTCGCGCCCCCGACGGTGAGCTCGATGCGTCCGCGGATCACGACGCCCGCTTCCTCACCCCGAGGCGGCAGCATCTCCTCGCCGGTGGCCGCGCCGGCGGCGTAACGCTCGTGCAGCACCGTGAGCTGCCTCGCGGGACGCTGCGCCGCCACCAGCCGCAGCGACACCTCGGCGCTGCCGAGCTCCAGGAGCTCATCCGCGCCGAAGAATGCCTGCGGGGGGGCGCTCAGATCGAGCGTGAAGAACTCCGCGAGCGACATCGGCACCCCATCCAGCACCTTCTTCAGGGAGCTCACCGAGGGACTCACCCGATTCTGCTCGATGAGCGAGATCAGTCCGTTGGTTACGCCGGCCCGCCGCGCGAGCTCGCGCTGCGAGAGGCCGAAGGTGGTGCGTACGCTGCGCAGCCGCGCGCCGACGTCGATGCTCATGATGTGTTTAATATTTTGAACAAATGGCGGCCGAAATATCCCTGTAGTGGCTGGGTTTGTCCACTTTATTTATCATTCGACGCCCTTTCGGACCCCACCGAGCTCAGCCCATGTCCAACGTCCGCAGCTCTGCCGCCCTCAGCCGCTCCGACCTCGAAGCCCTGTGGCTGCCCTTCACCGCGAACCGTCAGTTCAAGGCCAACCCGCGACTGCTCGCCCGCGCGAGCGGCATGCATTACTGGACCGCCGATGGCCGGCAGATTCTCGATGCGGTCGCGGGGCTGTGGTGCGTGAATGCCGGCCACGCGCGGCACGAGATCACGCAGGCGGTCGCCGGCCAGCTCGAGACGCTCGACTACGGACCCTCATTCCAGATGGCGCACCCCGCTGCGTTCCAGCTCGCCAACGAGCTGGTGAAGATAGCGCCCGAGGGGCTCGACCACGTGTTCTTCACCAACTCGGGCTCCGAGGCGGTGGACACGGCGCTGAAGATCGCGCTCGCCTTCCATCGCGTGCGCGGCGCGGGCACGCGCACCCGCCTCATCGGCCGGGAGCGCGCGTATCACGGAGTTGGTTTTGGCGGCATCTCGGTCGGCGGCATCGTCTCGAACCGCAGGACCTGGTCGGCCGCGCTGATTGCCGGTGTCGATCACCTGCCGCACACGCACGATCTCGCCCGCAACGCCTTCTCGCGCGGGCTGCCGCAGCATGGGGCACAACTCGCCGAGGAGCTCGAGCGGCTGGTCGCGCTGCACGATGCCTCCAACATTGCCGCGGTCATCGTCGAGCCCGTTGCCGGGTCCACCGGGGTGCTGCTGCCGCCACGGGGTTATCTGCAGAAGCTGCGGGAGATCTGCGACCGTCACGGGATCCTCCTCATCTTCGATGAGGTGATCACCGGCTTTGGTCGCACCGGCTCGGCCTTCGCGGCCGAGGAGTTCGGCGTGCGGCCGGACATGATGACCCTCGCCAAGGGGCTCACCAACGGCTGCATTCCGATGGGCGGAGTGCTGGTGAGCAAGGCCATCTATGAGCAGTTCATGCAGGGACCGGAGGGCATCGAGCTGTTCCACGGCTACACGTACTCCGGACATCCCGCCGCCTGCGCCGCGGGCCTCGCAACCCTCGCCCTCTATGAGCGCGAGGGGCTGCTCACCCGTGCCGCCTCGCTCGCGAAATATTGGGAGGACGCCGCGCATGCGCTGCGCGACCTGCCGCAGGTGGTCGATGTGCGCAACTACGGACTGATTCTCGGCCTCGAGCTCGAGCCGATTGCGGGTAGGCCGGGCGCGCGTGGCTTCGAGGTGTTTGCGCGCTGCTTCGAGCGCGGGGTCCTCGTGCGTCAGACCGGCGAGGTGATTGCCCTCTCACCGCCGCTCATCATCGAGAAGCCGCAGATCGACCAGATCTTCGACACCTTGCGCGAGGTGCTGCGCGCGCAATAGCCCGCGCGGGCGCGGCAAGCCGCACCCGGTCGCGCGGCGCAGTGCTCAGCCGCGCGGCTCGCGATGGCGCCTGGAGAGCGCCATCCAGCCGATTGCGACCACGAGCAGCGCGATGCCGATGAGCACGGCCATCCCGGGGCTATGGGAAGTGGGGATCCGCTCAGCAGCGACGGTAATGGTTTCCACGGGATACCTTCAGTCTCCGGCACACCCGCGTACCTTCCCACCGGGCGCGCGACCAATGAAGCCGCGCGCTGCGTTTCTGCGACGGGGTTCAAGATCGGTGCCGGGTTATGTCTCACTCAGCTGCGCGCTTCGAAGATCGCATAGATCTTCGCGCAGTCTTCGATGACCTCCCAGGTGCCGGTGAACCCGGCGGGAATCAGGAAGGCATCGCCGGCGGCAAAATTCATGCGCTCGCCGGCCGCGCTCTCGATGACTACCTTGCCGGCAGTCATGACGCACAGCTCGTTCTCGGTGTAGCGCACACGCCATTTGCCGCGCGTGGCCGACCAGCGTCCCGCGAAGAACTGCTGGCTCACATCGCTGAAGTAGTTACGTACCTGCAGCTCCGGCGTCCCGGCGATCAGCCGCTCGGCGGGCGGCTCGGATACCTCCGGCTCGAGTGCTCCATCCAGGCGAACGATGCTGGTGCTCATGAGGATCCTGCGCAGGTGTTCGTGCCAGGAAATCTTAGCGCGAAGATGCCCCGCGAGCTTGTATGCACGCGGCGGGCCCGGCTGCGGGCGCACCCGCGCGCTAATCACGGCGCGCGACCTCGGGCGCGCCCGGCAGCTGCAGCCGCACACTCACCCGGCGCTCGAGCGCGTAGGTGTCGAGATTCCCGTCCGCCTGCGCCGCCTCCCTGCCGTGTGCCTCGATGCGAATGCGCTCGCTCGGCACCCCGGCGCTCGTCAGCACCGCCGCCACGTTCAGCGCCCGCCGCCGGGAGAGCTCCTGGTTGTACGCGTCCGAGCCCCGCGGGTCCGCGAAACCGGCGACGGATATCTCTGCCTGCGGCATCGAGGCCGCCAGCGCTCCGAGCTTCAGCAGCGGGGACATCGCCTGCGCCGCGACCGAGTCGTCATCGGTACGGAAGCTGACATCGAGCCCGAGCTGATCGGTGTGCGCGAGCTCGGCAGCGAGCTCAGTGCCACGCGCCTGCGCCTGGGACAGCGCGTCATCGAGCGCCGCCACGTTGCCCGTGAGCTGGGCGCGCTGATCCTCGCTCTGCCTGAGCTCCGCGGTGAGTGCCGCCGCGGTCTGCACCTGATGGTGGTAACGATCACCGAGTAAAGCGCCCGCGGCAGCGCCCACCACGGCGCCGACCGGTCCGCCGGCAACAGCTCCGATCGCAATCCCCGTGAGGGCGCCGAAGTCCGCGGGCTTGGACCCCGCGCCGGGCGGCTCCGCTGCTGCACCAGCACCCGCCGCCGCGGCTCCCATGCAGCCGCCGATCGCCAAAGCGAGCACCGGGGCCCGCCGTGTCACTCTCTTCATGATGTGCTCCTTGCTTCAAGGTGGTGAGTACCGAAGTTCCAACGAGGATCAGTTCAGCGCACGCAGCGGCGCAGCCGGTGGAGCAAAAGCGTCGGCACCGGGATGCTTAGTGGCGAAAAATGGCAAGGCGGGGTGTTCGCATATACTGGCCGCCCTTCGCGCTACCGGGACCACCATGCCGCAGCACTCAGCTCAGCAACGGGCGCAATCCGCGGCCGTCTGGATCGTGACGCTCTGCCTCGCCGGCACCGCGGCGGCCGCGCCGCCGCCCGCCGCCCCTCCGGCCGAGCCGCCGGGTACCGTGCTGCGCGCCACGCTGGCCAACGGCCTGCGCGTGGTGATCGTGCGCAACACGCTGGCGCCCGTGGTCGCAACCTCGGTGAATTACCTGGTCGGATCCGATGAGGCGCCAGAAGGCTTCCCCGGCACGGAGCACGCCGAGGAGCACATGATGTTCCGCGGCAGCCCGGGGCTCACCGCGGATCAGCTCGCCGACATCGGCAGCATCGTCGGCGGTGAGTTCAACGCCAACACGCGCGAGGACCTGACGCAGTATCTGTTCACGGTCCCGGCGGAAGATCTGGATGTCGCGCTGCACATCGAGGCGCTGCGCATGCGTGCGGCGCTCAACACGCCCACCGAGTGGTCGCAGGAGCGCGGTGCCATCGAGCAGGAGGTGGCGCAGGATCTGTCGGAGCCCTCATATCTCCTGTTCGCGAAGCTGCGCGCGCATATGTTCGCGCGCACGCCCTACGAGCACGACGCGCTCGGCACCCGCCCGTCGTTCGAGAAAACCACGGCAGGGATGCTCCGGCGCTTCCACCAGACCTGGTACGCACCCAACAATGCGATCCTGGTCATCGCCGGGGATGTCGAGCTCGGTGCGACGCTCACACTCGTGCAGCAGCTGTTCGCCGACATCCCCGCAAAGAAGCTGCCGCCCAAGCCCGCCGTGCACCTGCGGCCGGTACAGCCGACCTCCTTCACCGTGGATACGGACCGGCCGAGCGGCACGCTCATGATCGCGCTGCGCACCCCCGGGCCACGCGATGCGGACTTCGCCGCGCTCGAGGTGCTGTCGGACGTGCTGAGCAGCCGGCGGTTCGATCTCTACGGGCTGGTTCCGCAGGGCCGCGCGCTGAGCGCCGAGTTCGGCGTCGATCCGCTGCCGCAGGCGGGTCTCGCCTATGCCGCACTCACCTTCACGAGTGCCGAGGACCCGAAGACCCTCGAGGCCGAGGTGCGGGCGATCCTGGCGCGCGTCGCCCGCGAGGGCGTGCCACCTGAGCTCGTGGCGGCGGCCAAGCTCCAGGAGCGCAGCGCCGCGCAGTTTCAGCGCAACTCGATCCCCGAGCTCGCGGCGGTCTGGTCGGATGCGCTCGCCCTCTACGGGCTCTCCTCACCTGATGAGGATCTCGCGCGCATCGAGCAGGTGACCGTTGAGGATGTGAAGCGCGTCGCGCATCAGTACCTCGATCTCGACCACGCCGTGGTCGGCGTGATGAAGCCGCGCGGCTCGGGGCCGCCCGTGGCCGCGCGCGGAGGCTTCGGCGGACGCGAATCGATCTCACTCGGTGAAGCGCATCCGACCGCGCTTCCACCCTGGGCGGAGAAGGTGCTGCAGCGCCTGCAGGTCCCGGCATCGACGCTTCATCCCATCGTGACCACTTTCCCGAACGGTCTGACGCTCATCGTGCAGACCGCTGACGTGAGCGACACCGTCAGCGTCTTCGGGCACATCCGCAATCGACCCGAGACCCAGGAGAGCCCGGGCGAGGAAGGGGTGGCGCAGGTGCTCGATCGACTCCTCACTCATGGGAGCGAGCACCTCGACCGCATCGCCTTTCAGCAGGCGCTGGATGACATCGGCGCCCGGCAGCACCCGGGAACCGACTTTGCCGTGCAGACATTGAGCGAGCACTTCGAGCGCGGTGTCGAGCTGCTCGCCGATAACCAGCTGCATCCGGCGCTGCCGGAGAAAGCGCTCGAGGTCATCCGCGGCCAGGTGGCGCTCGCCGTCGCGGCGCGCAACGCCAGCCCCGCCTTCCTCACGCAGCGTTCCCTGCGCACCGCGCTCTACCCACCCGATGACCCGAGCCTGCGCCTGTCGACGCCCGAGACGGTGCGTGCGCTGACGCCGGCCGAGGTGCGTGGCTACTACACACGCGTGTTCCGGCCCGATCTCACCACCATCGTCGTCATCGGCAAGGTGGATCCGCAGGCTGCCCATGCGGTGATCGGCCGCTACTTCGGCAACTGGTCGGCGAGCGGGCCCAAGCCGCTCATCGATCTGCCGCCGGTCCCGGACAATCCGGCGACCACGGTCTCGGTGCCGGACGCGAGCCGGGTGCAGTCGCGCGTGGTGCTGGCGCAGAACCTGGCCCTCAAACGCTCCGATCCGGACTTCTATCCGCTCACGCTCGGCAACGCCGTGCTCGGCGGCAGCTTCTATTCAACCCGCCTCAGCATCGACCTGCGCAAGCGCGCCGGGCTCGTATATTCGGTGGAATCGGTGCTGCAGTCCGGCCGCACCCGCAGCGTGTACCTCGTCGAGTACGCGAGCGATCCCCAGAATGTCGCGCGAGCTGCCAACATGGTTGCGCAGGAGATCAGCAACATGCAGACCGGACCTGCCGGCGCGGACGAGTTGCTGCGCGTCAAGGCCTTCCTGCTGCGGCAGATGCCACTGAGCGAAGCCAGCCTGGATGACATTGCCCGCGCACTGCTCATGCGCACCGATCTGGGGCTGCCGCTCGATGAGCCGAGGCATGCTGCGGAGCGTTACATCGCGCTCGATGCCGCAGCGGTACAGCAGGCCTTTCGCAAGTGGCTGCGGCCGCAGGACCTGGTGCGCGTCAGCATGGGGCCGCCACCCTCCTGAGCGCGGCGAGCGCGCCCTCGGACTTAAGCAATGCGCACAGGCTGCGGCAGCGCGAGCGGCGACCGGGCAGCGTGCGAGGTGCATCGAGTACCATGAGCGGGCCATGCCCGCGGAGCGCTTCGATTTATGCACAAGGCCCTGAGGGGGTCGATGTTCGCGGTGCGCTTCGCAGCGGCCGCGCTGGCGCTCCTCCCCGCATGCCTCGCACCTGCCGCGCCCGCATCCGCCACCGCGGCGGACCCGTGGTGGCGTCACGCGGTGATCTACGAGATCTACCCGCGCAGCTTTCAGGACTCGGACGGCGATGGCACCGGCGACCTCAAGGGCATCACGCAGCGGCTCGACTATCTCGGGCAGCTCGGCGTCGATGCCATCTGGATCGCACCCTTCTATCCCTCACCGCAGGTGGACTTCGGTTACGACATCTCCGACTACGAGGCCATCGATCCGCAGTACGGGACCATGGCGGACTTCGAGCGGCTGCTCGCCGAAGCTCGCCGGCGGCACATCCGCGTCATTCTGGACATGGTGCTCAATCACACCTCCGATCAGCATCCCTGGTTCCTCGATGCCGCGCGCTCGCGCAGCTCGCCACACCATGACTTCTATGTCTGGAGCGGCGGCAAGGGGGATGGCGCGGGCGGGCCGCGGCCGCCGAACAACTGGGTGAGCCTGTTTGGTGGCTCGGCCTGGCAGTTCGTGCCTGCGGTCGGCGAGTTCTACTACCACCGCTTCTACCGCCAGCAGCCCGATCTCAACTGGCGCAACCCTGCGGTCGAGCGCGCCATGTTCGCGGCCATGCGCTTCTGGCTCGATCGCGGAGTGGCCGGGTTCCGCCTGGATGCCGTCACCGAGCTGTTCGAGGATGCGCAGTTGCGGGACGCACCGGTGCTCGGCGGGGTGAATGCTCAGGGCGATCCCAACCTGAGCGATGTCTACACCAAGAATCTGCCCGAGGTGCATGCGGTGATGCGCCGGCTGCGCGCCATGGTCGATGGCTATGCGGACGAGCGCGTGCTGATCGGCGAGACCTATCTCGAGAAGACCGCCGACCTGGACGCCTGGTACGGCGGCGCACAGCACGATGAGCTGCAGCTGCCGATGGATACCCTGGTGGGACTCGGCAGCCGGCTCGATGCCGACACCTTCCGCCGGCATCTCAGCGCGTCGCAAACCGAGCTGCACGGGTCGCAGCCGCTGGTGGTCTTCGACAATCACGACAACATCCGCAGCTGGGACCGCTACGGCGACGGCGTGCATGATGCGCAGATCGCCCGCATCGTGGCGACGCTACTGCTGACGACGCGCGCCACGGCGCTCATGTATCAGGGCCAGGAGATCGGACAACGCACAGCGACGCCGCGCCGGGTGGAGGACGTACGCGACCCACTCGGAGTCCGTGGCTGGCCGCGCGACAAGGGCCGCGATGGTGAGCGTACGCCCATGCAATGGGATGCCTCCAACCCGCAGGCGGGATTCAGCACCAGTGCGCACACCTGGCTGCCGGTGACCTCGGACTACGCGCAAGTCAACGTGCAGCGCGAGAGCGCCGACCCCGACTCACTCCTCAACTGGTACCGCCGGCTGATCGCGTTGCGGCGGAGCAACGCGGCCTTGCGCAGCGGGCGCATGCTGATGCTGGATGCTGCCAATCCGAGCGTGCTTTCCTTCGCGCGCGTGAGCGCCGCGGGCGAGGCGGTGATCGTCTCGCTCAACATGTCCGCACAGCCGCAGAGCGTGACGCTCGGACTTGCCCAAGCCGGGCTGCACGGTGCGCGGTTGCGGACGCTGCTCACGGATGCCGGCGCGCCGGCCGAGGGTGCCGCGGCCGACCGCCACACTCTCGCCCCATTTGCCAGCTGGGTCGCCGAGGTTCATTGAGGCGCCCCATGGCAGCTGCGGCGCGCACCGAGGAACTCATCGAGCGGCACACCCTTGCCATCGAAGGCGGCCGCCAGGTATCGGCCCTGCTCAGCAGGCCCGCGAACGCACGTGCCTGTTATGTGCTGGCGCATGGCGCGGGTGCGGGCATGCAGCATCCCTTCATGAGCGCAGCGGCACTCGGACTCGCGCAGCGCGGCATCGCGACGCTGCGTTACCAGTTCCCCTACATGGAGCGGGGTTCGCGCCGGCCCGACCCGCCGCTCCTCTGTCATGCGACCGTGCGCGCGGCGGCGGCAGCCTGTGCACAGCTGATGCCCGCTTTGAAGCTCATCGCCGGCGGCCGCTCCTTCGGTGGCCGCATGACCTCACAGGCCCAGGCGCTCGCGCCCCTTGCCAGCGTGCGCGGGCTCGCCTTCCTGGGCTTTCCGCTGCATCCCGCCGGCCGTCCCTCGGAGAGCCGTGCCGAGCATCTCGCACACGTGCGGATTCCCATGCTGTTCCTGCAGGGCACGCGCGATGCGCTCGCCGAGCGCGTGCGTATGGAGGCGGTGATCGCCCGTCTCGGCGCACGCGCCCATGTGCACTGGCTCGAGGATGCCGATCACGGCTTCCATGTGCCGGCACGCACCGGCCGTACCGATGCACAGCTGCGGGAGCTGCTGCTCGATGCGCTGTGTGCCTGGGTGGATGGACTGCCGTGAGCCCGCGCGCTCTGGATCGCTACGCCGCCAAGCGCAGCTTCACGCGCACGCCCGAGCCCCCTGCGACGATGTCGGCAGAGCGGCACGGGCCGCTGCTCTTCGTGGTGCAGAAGCACGCGGCGCGCAGGCTGCACTACGATTTCCGTCTCGAGCTGGATGGAGTGCTCAAGTCCTGGGCAGTCCCCAAGGGGCCTTCGCTCGACCCTGCGGACAAGCGCATGGCGGTGGAGGTGGAAGACCATCCCTTCGACTATGCCTCCTTCGAAGGAGTCATTCCCGAGAAGCAGTACGGCGCGGGTAACGTCGTCGTGTGGGATTGCGGCGTGTACTCCCCCGATGAGGATGCCGAGTACGCCTTCGCGGACCGGAAAACCGCGCAGGAGCGCCTGCGCACGGAGCTCGCCGCCGGCAAGCTGAGCTTTTTCCTCTGTGGAGAGAAGCTCAAGGGCTCATACACCCTGGTGAGAACTCGCACCGCGGATCAGTGGCTGCTCATCAAGCACAAGGACCGCTTCGCGCAACCGAACGACGTGCTGGCACGATCGCTGTCGGTGCTCTCCGCCGTGGGCCTCGATGAGCTCGACGCGGCGCACCCGCCTGAGCGTCTCGAGGCCGCACGGCTCGCACCGTACGGTCCCGCCGAACGCTTCCCTTCGCAACTTGCGCCGATGCTCGCAGAGAGCGGTGACGGCGCGCACTCGAGCCCGGGCTGGAGCTACGAGCCCAAGCTCGATGGCTACCGCGTGATTGCCTTCGTCGAGGCCGGCCAGGTGCGCCTGCAGTCGCGTCGCGGCCTCGACCTGACAGCGTTTTTTCCGGAAATCACCGCGGAGCTCGCTGCTCACCCGGCAGAGCAGCTGATCGTGGACGGCGAGATCGTGGCGCTCGGTGCCGATGGGCGGCCGTCGTTCAATGCCCTGCAGAACCGGGCGCAGCTCAAGAGCGCGGCGGAAGTCGCCGCGGTACAGCGCACGACGCCGGTCGTGCTGGTGTGCTTCGACCTGCTGCACTTCGCCGGACTGAATCTGCGCAACGCCCCTTACCGCGACCGCCGCCGCTACCTGGCGCAGTGTCTGCTGCCCGGCGCGCACTTGCAGTTGGTCCATGCATCCGCCGATGCCGAGCAGTTGTATGAGGCCTCGCTCGCACTCGGCTTCGAGGGGCTCGTGGGCAAGCGCCTCGACAGCCCGTACCGTGAGGGTCGGCGTTCGAGCAACTGGCTGAAGCTCAAAGCCGCCGAATCCGCTGAGTTCCTGATCGGAGGCTACACCCGCGGCAATGGCGCCCGCGCCCCGCTCGGCGCGCTGCTGCTCGGCTACCGCGAGGGTAGAGAGTTGCGCTATGCGGGGCACGTCGGTTCCGGACTCGATGACGCCAACATTGCAGCGCTGCTCGAGCGCAGCAGCAAGCTCAGGCGTGCCGTCTCTCCCTTCGCGGAGCGTCCGCCGCTGCACCGGCCGACGACCTGGCTCGATCCGCGTCTGGTCGCCGAAGTGACCTACAGCGAGTGGACGCCTGCGGGTGCGTTGCGCGCCCCCGTGTTCCTGCGGCTGCGCGATGACATCGATCCGCGCCGCGTGACGCGGCCCGGCGGGCGCGCGGACGGCAGCGCGGCGCTGCGCAGTGCCGGCGCGAGCGCCGACGCATCGTCACGGAGCAAGACGACGTCGAACGGCAAGGCGCGGTCGAGCGGCAGCAGACCGCCCAGCGGCAAGGCACCGGCAACCGGCAAGGCACCGACAAGCGGCAAGGCGCGCTCGACCGGCAAGACCCGGCCGAGCCGCGGCGCCCGTGCCCCGGTCGCCAGGATGAGCACCCGAGAGCCCCAGATCGGGAGCGAGTCGCCGGTCGTCGAGGAGGTGTTGGAGCAGCTCGAGAATCCCGCCAAGTCCATCCACCTGAGAGTCGGTGACGCGCGCTTCGGTATCAGCAACCTCGACCGCATCTACTGGCCCGCAGCCGGTGCGCGCGCTGCCCCCATCACCAAGCGCGATTTCCTGCGCTATCTCGCACGCGTGGGCCGCTTCATGCTGCCGCACCTGATCGATCGGCCGCTCACCATGATCCGCATGCCGGAAGGCATCCACGGTGAGCGCTTCTTCCAGAAGCACTGGTCGCAGTCGCTACCGGAGTTCGTCGAGACCGTCACGGTGTTCTCCGAGCACAAGGACGAGCAGCATCGCTACCTGCTGGCCAACAATCTGCCGACGCTGCTGTGGCTCGGGCAGGTGGGCACGCTGGAGTTTCACGTGTGGCATTCGCGCGCGCAGCTCGCCCCGGAGGCGCAGGGTGCGAAGACCGATTACTCGAGCTCGCTCGAGGCGCTCGAGTCCTCGATCCTCAACTATCCCGACTACCTGGTGTTCGACATCGATCCCTACATCTATTCGGGCAAGGAGCCGCCCGGAGCCGAGCCCGAGCTCAACAAGCGCGGCTTCGCCGGCGGCAAGCGCGTCGCCTTCTGGCTGCGGGCACTGCTCAGAGAGATGTCGCTCGAGGCCATCGTGAAGACCTCCGGCAAGACCGGCCTCCACGTTTTCGTGCCCATCGTGCGCACCGTGAACTTCGATGAGGCACGGCAGATCTGCGAGATGGTCGGTCGCCATCTGATGCGCGAGCATCCGAAGGACATCACCATGGAATGGTCGGTCCCGAAGCGGACCGGCAAGATCTTCATCGACTACAACATGAACGTGCGGGGCAAGACGCTCAACGTGGCCTACTCCCCGCGCGGCGTTCCGGGCGCCCCGGTGTCCATGCCGCTCACCTGGGAGGAGCTCGAGGGGGCCGAGCCGGGTGACTTTACAATCAACAACGTACCGGCACGCTTGGAAAAGAACGGCGACCGGTGGCATGATGTACTCGAGTCAAAACAGAGCCTTACGAAGGCTTTCGGTGTCGACGGTGAGAAGTAGCTGAGCCCACGGTAGCTGGAAGGTGCAGTTATGGCCGCTCGTTCCATTGGTTCACTGACCATCTCTTTCGGTCTGGTCGCAATCCCGGTGAAGCTCTACAGCGCGACGCAGTCCTCGAGTGCGGTCTCCTTCAACCTGCTGCACCGGAAAGATGGCTCGCGACTGCGCCAGCAGTACGTGTGCCAGAAGGAAGGCGTGGTGGTCGAGCGTGACGAGATCATCCGCGGGTACGAGTTCGCCAAGGACCAGTACGTGCCTTTCACTGCCGAGGAGATCAAGGCGCTCGAGGAGGTCGGTACGCGCTCGGTGGAAATCTCCGAGTTCGTGCCCATCGAGTCCGTCGATCCGGTCTTTTACGACCGGACTTATTACCTCGCGCCCGACAAGGGCGCAGGCAAGCCGTATGCGCTGCTCACCGAGGCGCTGCGGCAATCGAGCCGCTGCGGGGTCGGCCGCTGGGCCACCCGGGGCAAGGGTTACATCGTGATCCTGCGGCCCGTCGGCGACGTGCTGGCCATGCAGCAGTTGCACTACGCCGAGGATGTGCGGCCGGCCAGCGACGTGGAGGTCCCCAAGCCCGAGGTGAAGGCAGCGGAGCTGAAGCTCGCGCAGCAGCTCATCGACCAACAGACCGCCGAGCGCTTCAACCCGAGCGAGTTCAAGGACGACACGCGCGCGCGCATCCATGCCGCGATCCAGAAGAAGGTGGAGGAAGGCACGGAGATCTCCGTGTCCGAGGTCGCACCCGAGCGCGAGGGCAAGGTGGTCGATCTGATGGAAGCGCTGCGCGCCAGCCTGCAGCGGACCGAAGGCGCGCGCGAGCAGGTCGGCCGCCTCGGCCCGCGCAAGGCGCCGCGACGAGCCGAGGAGCCGGCGCGGGCCTCACGCAGGAAGCGCAACGCCTGAGGCGGCGTGCCACAGGGAGAGGGGATGCGCTCATACAGCATGCGGGACGTGCAGCGGGTCCTGCGGCTCTCGGCTGATACCACCCGCAATCTAATCAAGTCCGGCTTCGTCAAACCCGCGCGCGGTGCCCGGCGTGAGTATCGTTTCTCCTTCCAGGACCTGATCGTGCTGCGTACCGCGCGGGCGCTCATCGACGCGAAGATTCCCGCACGCCGCATCCGCCGCTCGCTCGAGAGCCTGCGGCGCGAGCTGCCCGAGTCGGTGCCACTCTCGGGACTCTCGATCAGCGCGGTCGGCGATCACGTGGTGGTGCGCGATGGGGAGGCGCAGCGGCAGGTCGACAGCGGCCAGTATCTCCTCGGACTCGATGTCAGTATGGAGAACGGCGTGTTGCGGGTGGTGGAACACCGCGAAGCGCTGCCAGCATCGCCGGCGCCACCTGCGATGCGCGGCGACTGGTTCGCGCAGGCCCTCACCCTCGAGGGCAGCGATCCGGAGGCCGCGCTCGGCGCCTGGCGCCACGCGGTCGATCAAGATACCGACAATGCGGCGGCGTGGATCAACTGGGGGCGACTGTTGCACGAGCAGGGGCGCACCGAGCAGGCTGCAGAGGTCTACCGCTGCGCGCTGAGGCAGGTGGGTCCTGACCCGCTGCTGCTCTACAACCAGGGCGTGCTGCTCGAGGACCTGGGCCATCCTGCCGCCGCGCTCGAGGCATATCTGAACGCGCTCGCCGAGGATCCCGCGCTCGCCGACTGTCACTACAATCTCGCGCGGCTGTACGAGTCGCTCGGGCAGGCACAGAAGGCCATCCGCCACCTGGGTCAGTACCGGCGCCTCACGAGCGGCGACGCGCGCTGAGCGCGTGCGGCTTCGCCCCATGGCTACCTGGGTCGGAACCTCCGGCTACAACTATCCCGAGTGGCGCGGCAGCTTCTATCCGCAGAAGCTGGCCGGGCCGAAGATGCTGCCCTTCTACGCGCAGTCCTTCAACACGGTCGAGATCAACTACACCTTCTACCGCATACCTAACACGAAGATCCTCGCCGGCTGGAATCGCGACACTCCGGAAGGTTTCCGCCTCACGCTCAAGGCGCCGAAGCGCATCACCCACATCGCGAGGCTCCGCGACTGCGGCGAGCTTCTCGAGTACTTCCTGCGGGTGAGCGCCACGCTGGGCCCGAAGCTCGGCGCCCTGCTCTTCCAGCTGCCGCCTTACTTCCGCAAGGACCTGGCAGTGCTCGATGCGTTCCTGGCCCAGCTGCCCGAGGGCACCTGCGCCGCCTTCGAGTTCCGCCACGGCTCGTGGATGGACGCCGAGGTGTTCGCCCGCCTGCGGGCGCGCAATCTCGCGCTGTGTGTCGCCGACAGCGAAAAGTTCTCGACCCCGCTCGAGATCACCGCCAGCTACGGCTATTTCCGCCTGCGCGATGAGGGCTACACCGCCGAGGACCTGCAGCGCTGGGCCGCGCTGATCCGCGCGCACACCGCCGGCTGCAGCGACGTCTACGTCTACTTCAAACATGAAGAAGCCGGCACCGGGCCGCAATTTGCGCGCTTGCTGATCGCTGCACTCGCCGCCGAGCCGCCGCAGCCGCCTGACGCAGCGCAGTAGTCCGGCAGCATCATCGCTTGGGAACGCCGCGCGCGCAGCGCGGGGAACCCGGCCGTTGCAACTCGGCACTCACCTGACACGGAATGCTGGCGCGCGCATGCGGCAGGCGACCTACGAGGGGAAATACATGAACGTGCTCACCAAACCAACACGGACGCTCATCACGCTGTTGCTGACTTCACTGCTGCTCGCACCTGTAGCTGGAGCGCTGGCCGATGATGATCAGCCGGTGCTGCCATCGCTCTCCAGGATCAAGACCATCGCCTCCACCGTTCCCGCGAACGGCGACCTCAATCCCTACGGCGTGGCGCAGGTCAGGAGAACCATCGGCACCCTGCGCGCCGGCCACATCCTGGTGAGTAACTTCAACGACTCTGGCAACTTCCAGGGCACCGGCACGACCATCGTCGATATCGGGCCCGATGGGGGCATGAGCCTCTTCGCCGCGCTCGATGCCGCCAAGCTGCCCGGCAGCTGTCCGGGCGGCGTCGGCTTGACCACCGCGCTGGTGGTGCTCGATCAGGGCTGGGTGATCGTCGGAAGTCTGCCCACCGCCAGCCAGGGAACGGTGTTCAGCGGCCCGGGCTGTCTGATCGTGCTCGACAGCATGGGCAAGCCGGTGGAGACCTTCTATGGCTCCTTGATCAATGGCCCCTGGGACATGACCGCCGCGCAGGGCGGAGCGGAGGCCAAGCTGTTCGTCACCAATGTGCTCAACGGGACGGTCGCGGCGGGCGGCGCGGTCGTGCACGGCGGCACGGTCACGCGGCTCAATCTCAAGCTCACGGGAACCCTGCCGGCGCTCGAGTCGATCACCGTGGTCGGCTCCGGGTTCCCCGAGCGCACCGATCCGGCGGCACTGGTCATCGGTCCGACCGGGGTGGGACTGCGCGCGAGCTGCATGGGCGATGGCGACGACTGCATGGCCATGGAGCATGGCGATCAGGACGCCGACGACCGCGACAGCTCCTTGTTATACGTGGCCGACACGCTGGGTAACCGTGTCGCCGTCATCGATCGCGCGCTCACCCGTACCAGCAGTGCAGGAACGGGCCGTACCCTGAGCTCGGGTGGCAGCCTGAACGGACCTCTGGGGCTCGTCCTGACACCGCGGGGGACGGTGCTCACGGTCAACAGTGGCGACGGGCTCATCACCGAGATCTCACCGCACGGCGCGCAACTGGCCAGGAAGCAGCTCGATAACACCGGCTCGCCCCCCGGCGCCGGCGCGCTCTTCGGCCTGGCGTTCGACCCGGCGGCTGGTGTTTATTTCGTCGATGACGCGAGCAACACGCTGAACCTGCTGCATCACTAGGTGCCCCAGATCTGAGTGAAGACGCGCGCGAAGTTAGCGCCGAGCACCTTCTCGGTCACGGAGGCGGAGTAGCCGCTGCGCAGCAGGCGGTCGGCAATGATCTCCATGCGTCGCGGGACGTTGAGGCCGACCACATAGGTCGGCCTGTCTTCCTCGGGAGCCGACAGGCCCGCCGCGCGCCGTTCCTTCAACTCGTGCGAGAAATCCGCCATGCCGGCGGGCGAGCTGTCGAAGGGCGCGATGCCGACATCGCTGCCGATGCCGACGTGGTCCTCGCCCGCCACCTGGAGCGCGTGCACCAGGTGCGCCATGTAGTCATCGACCGTGGGCTGGCGTGGCGAGGCGGTCAGGTAAGGCAGGTCGTAGATGCCGACCACGCCGCCACGTGCGGCGAGTGCTCGCAACTGCTCGTCGCTCTTGTTGCGCGGGTGCGAGTGGATGGCCGCACAGCCGGCATGGGTCATCACCGGCGGTTGCGAAGACTGAGTGAGCACATCCGCAGTGCTCGCGGGGTTGGCATGACTGATGTCGACGGCGATCCCCAGGCGGTTCATCTCGCGTACCGCCTCGTGCCCGAGCGCAGTCAGCCCGCCGGCACGCGGCGCCATCACGCCGGCGGCGAAGGCCGAGGTGCGGTTGTAGGACAGCTGCATGACGCGCACACCGAGGTTGCGAAAAAGCTCGAGCGGGCTCAACTGTCCGCCGAGCATCTCCACGCTCTCGAATGACAGGATGATTCCGACCTTGCGCTCGCGCTGCGCGCGCGCGATATCCCCCGAGCTGCGCACCGGAGTGAAGTAGTCCGGGTGGATCTCGAACAGCTGTTGCACCCGCGCGATCTCCGCCACGGTGTGCGCAAAGTCGCTGTTGATCCCGCCGAGGGAGAGCTTGATGACGTTGATGCCACTGTTGCGTACCAGCTCGAGGTCTGCCGCAGAAAGCGGCAGGCGCTCCGGCAGCGGCGGACTGGAGTTGCAGTCGAGGATCAGCGCGCTGGCATAGAGTCGGCGTGCGGCGTCGCTCACCTCGGTCGGTTCGGCAACGGTCGCGGCTGCTGCGCCGCGCTCGGGACGAGCGGCCGCGAGCAGTGTTGCCCCGGCAAGGAACTGCGAGAACTGACGCCGGTTCACGGCGCGTCCTTGGTGGCCACACCCTGAACCTCGAAGTGCCCGCCCCGCAGCAGCTTGCCCGAGCCGATGAATGCCCGCGCGGGGTAGTGGCCATGGAAATAGCTGCGATAAACCGTGTTGAAGGTGTCGTACAGCTGCAGATCGGTGCAATAGATGGTAACGGACACGAGATCGTCCATGGCGAGTCCGGCCGACTCCATCGTGTGCTTCACCGCATCCATGACCAGGCGCGCCTCGAGTGCCGGGTCGGCGGGAGCGTTGCCCGTCTGAGGATCGAGTCCGAGGTGGCCGGCGATGTAGAGCGTATCGCCCGAGCGCACCGCGTCGCTGAAGGGCAGCGGTGCACTGCCTGGGATGACGGGGTGTTCTACGTAGCGGCGATTTGCCGCTCCGGCCGGGGCTGGAACCAACAGCACGGCAAGCGTCAGAAAAGTCAGCCACCTGATAAATCCCGCACTCATGTGTTTGCTCCCGCTGCAACGCGCTCTTGCGCAGCGTGAGCGATTTTCCTAGCCTGACTTCGGATGTGGCAAGCACCACCGCGTCAGGGCGCGAGGGCGTGGATCTGGTCTGGGCGCGCCTCAACCTGCCGGACGCAGGACCTCCGGGCCAAAAAGGTCCATGACGCACGCCGCACCCTCGAGCGTCAGCAGCGAGCGCTTGATGTGCAGTCCTCCACCAAAGCCCGTCAACGTCCGGTCCGCTCCGATGACCCGATGACACGGCACGATGATCGGCAGCGGGTTCGCGCCGTTCGCGAGTCCGACCGCACGCGCGCCCTTCTCGAGTCCGAGCCGGCGGGCGATATCCCCGTAGGAAACCGTCTCGCCATAGGGAATGCGGGACAGCTCGCGCCACACCGCCAGCTGAAAGGGCGTCCCAACCGGTGCCAGTGGCAGCTCGAAGCTGCGTCTCGACCCGCGGAAATATTCCATGAGTTGCGCCTCGGCCCGGAGGAAGGGCGCCGCCGCTGAGCGCCATTCCTTCGCCGGCCGTAGCGCTTGCGGCCCCGCCTGAAAGTGCACGCGCACGAGCGCGTGCTCGGTGCCAACGAGCAACAACTCTCCAACCGGTGAGTCGATCTGGTGCCAGCAGGTCAAGCGCATGTTCCCATTCGAGCGGCCGCGCGCCACAGATGGATCACGGCGTATCCGCGCCAGGGTTGCCAGGCGCGTGCCCGCTCCTCGAGCTCCCGCAGGCTCGCCAGCCGCGCCGCCGCTCCCAGCATGCGGCGTAACACCAGATCTCCCGCCGGCATCGCATCAGGCTCACCGAGCGCACGCAGCGCTACATACTGTGCGGTCCAGGCACCGATTCCCGGCAGTGCGACGAGCGCCGCGATCACTTCCGCTGGAGCCGCGCTGAAATCGATGCGCCGCTCGAGCACCGCGCGTGCCAGCGCGCGCAGTGTCAGAGCGCGTGAGCGGGTGATGCCGAGTGATGCGAGTGGCGCCTCAGCGAGCACTGCCGCATCGGGAAACAGGCGGTTGAGTACATCCGCACCCGGGCGGATGACATGGCCGAGCCGCTCCACGAGGCGCGCGGTGAAGGTGCGCCCGGCGGCTACGCTGACCTGCTGTCCGAGCACTGCGCGCACGGCGCATTCGAAGGGTTCCCAGGCTCCCGGAATCCGGAGTCCTGGACATGCGCGCGCAAACGGGCCGATGAGCGCATCCGCTGCGAGCTCGGCGCCGATGCGCTGTGGATCGGCCGCGAGATCGAACACGCGGCGCGCGGTGGTCGATAGCTGCAGAAGCGCGGC